>JAUYAM010000005.1 GCA_030693425.1 bacterium | reverse complement strand
AAATCGAGCTGTCCGTCTCCGGCCCAGTTCAATCCTGTATCGGTGTCTCCTATCGCTAATTTAATTGTCGGCCCAATCGTCCCGATGCCGACGTTGCCACCTCTTAGACTAAGCGTCCTTGTATTGTCAGAATACAAATCGAGCTGTCCACTTCCGGCCCAGTTCAATCCTGTATCGGTGTCTCCTATCGCTAATTTAATTGTTGGGTTCGCCGTCCCGATGCCGATATTGGTGCCATTGTTGAAAATCACGCTGTTCGCTATCCAGCTCGCGCCATCGTGTCTTAAAGTTTGACCGGAAGTTCCTGAAGGCAAAGTACCTGCGACTGCTTGCCAGGAAGCAAGGCCCGTAGCATCTGAAGTCAAAACCTTGTTTGCTCCCGGAGAACCGCCGGTGATCTTAACCTGTCCCCCAACCTCAAGCTTCGCCCCTGGGCTCGCCGTCCCGATGCCGACGTTGCCAGTGTCGGTTTGATAAATGACGGAATTTTCTAAAGCACTCGTTCCCGACCATCTCGGAATGTAATTGTCTATTCCGCTTCCACCAACAGCGCTAGCAGGTGTCACCCAAGAAGCAAGGCCGCTGGCATCTGAAGTCAAAACCTTGTCTGCGCCCGGAGAACCGCCGGTAATCTTAACCTGTCCCCCAACCTCAAGCTTCGCCCCTGGGCTCGATGTCCCGATGCCGACTTTGCCATTAGTATCAATCATAAAAGGAGTGGCATCGCCTGATTGATCTTCGACAAATAGAGAAGGACTCGTGCCGGTATTAGTAATTTTTATTCCCTTGGCACCAACTGTTAAACCATAATTATCATCCGCATCGCTAACTCCAACTCCTAATCTTCCTGACTTGGCTTGCTCAATGTTGCCAACATTAACTGGCGCCGAGACATTTCCGCCCGGGGGAGCCAGTGAAGGTTCGGTCCAAGCCCGAACAATTAAACTTATAAAAAAAACCATTGCCAAAACTCCGACCGATAAGGCAATGGTTTTCCTTGACTCGTTAGCCTCGTCTCCAATTCGCGGGCGAGGCTTAATGAAGCGTAGATTTAGATATGACATGTTTTTAGAAATGAGCTTCTCCTTTAAAATAATGCGAGGCGTGACCTTTTAATGTTTTCAGTGCTTTTGGTATATATTAAAACGCCAGAAAGTGAATGTAAAGGTTAAAAACTCTTGTCCCTAAAAACAAAGCGAAAAGAGTCCCGGCCGCCAGAAACGGGCCGAAAGGCAGTTCTGATTTCAGTGTTTTCTTCTTGAAAACCATCAATCCGAGCCCGATGGCAGCGCCGGTAGAAAAGGCAAAAAATAGGGCAACCAGAATTTTTGGAAAGCCCAGAAGTAAACCCATTAAAAAAGCGAGTTTGACGTCGCCAAAGCCCATGGCGCGGCCTTGCGAGAGATAATGGATTAACCAGAAAAACAAAGCCACGCCAAATGACGAGTATATAGTATTGAGTATCTCGTATTTAGTATATAAACCGAAAATTATACTAGATACTAAATACCAGATGCCAGATACAACAATAGCGGAGTAGATGATTTCGTCGGGAATAAGATAGTGCTTTAAATCAAATACAAAAACCACTATTAAAAGACTGCTGATGACTAGTAAATAAACTAGGTTTGAAAATTGGAAAATTGCCTGTCCGCCGAAGTCTTGGGCGAAGGCGGAAAAATTGAAAATTAGAAGGAATATTAACCCGGTTAATATTTCTACAAGAGGATACTGCCAAGAAATCTTCTTTTTGCAATAGCGGCACCTTCCCTTTAAAAGGATAAAGCTTAAAACCGGAATCAAATCCTTCCATCCTAGAAGATGACGGCACGAAGGGCAAAATGACCTACCGGAGACAAATCCTTGGCCGGTTTCTAAGCGGTAAATCAAACAATTCAGAAAGGAGCCGATAGTCAGCCCGAGAACAAAAACGAATAAATAAAGAAGTCCCATATTTGTTTACTATAATTATACCAGATAAAGAAAATAAATTCACCAACTAAAACAAATCCTCTGGGATAAGCCAGAGGATAAGTTTTCCTTTTATATATGAATCTCCCCGCAGCAAGCTGCGGGGTATCTTCTCCCCCATAGTACTTGCTACGGACTTTATCGCGCCCTTCATCCCCGCTGCAAGCAGCGGGGTATTCGGGCGATTTTGGGATAAAGTTATCAGTAGCAACAGGCGTCGAGGGTCGGCGCTGTGGCAGAGACTTTGCCCAAGGTTCCCCTTTGTGAAGAGCACACGTAAGTGCTGGCGGTGGGAGCCTCGAGCTTTACATAAACGCAGTACTTCTGTAGGTCAGCGCTATTGGCCACCCAGGTATATTGCCTTGTAGCGGCAGTATCCTGGGGATCGTTGGGAACATCAGGCAAATAGCAAAGGGTAGCTGAGCAAGGGTTCGGAATAGCAGTGACGGTATTGGCTCCGCCGGTAGCCGACAAGTATTTCTCGCTGTTGTCGGAATAATAAAGCTCCATGGCGGTGCCGATCTGCCTGATGTCTGCTTGGCGCCGAGCATCCCTGGCTTTTTCTCTGGCCGAACCCATTGAAACCAGAACGATCGAAGCCAAAAGTCCGATGACGGCAATGACGACAAGCAGTTCAACCAGGGTAAACCCCGCACCACTTTGCGAGAAATTTCCAAAGTGGTGCTGGGTGAAACCTTTTTTATGGTTTTTACTTGTCATAAAAATATTTAATGATAATCTTCCTGCTTTTTTATTATATCAAACAATAACTAGGCTTACCAATCAAAAACAAACCCCTCCCGCTTGCAGCGGGAAGGAGGTTTGTTTTGTTGTCTTTCCTTAAATCTAATAGCAACAGGCTGTGAGGGTCGGCGCTGTGGCAGAGACTTTGCTCAGAGTTCCCCGTTCCGACGAGCAGACATAGGTATTGGTGCCAGACTCGAACTTTGCATAAACACAGTACTTCTGCTTGTTGGCGCTATTGGCCGCCCAGGTATACTGCTGAGGGGTAACGTTCTTGGGATCTTTGGGGACCGCAGGCAAATAGCAAAGGGTAGCTGAGCAAGGGTTCGGAATAGCAGTGACGGCATCGACTCCGCCGGCAGTCGACAAGTATTCCTCGCTGTTGTCGGAATAATAAAGCTCCATGGCGGTGCCGATCTGCCTGATGTCTGCTTGGCGCCGAGCATCCCTGGCTTTTTCTCTGGCCGAACCCATTGAAACCAGAACGATCGAAGCCAAAAGCCCGATGACGGCAATGACGACCAATAATTCGACCAGGGTGAAACCATTAGTTTCTGATCCAAAGCCAAATTTTGTTTTCTTTGCGCTCTGTCGTTTCTTCATTTTTGGATTAAAGTCCGACTTTTTTTCGCCAAAGTCGGACTTTTAATTACGGACAGCTCAGCGTCCAGGTGCCGACATCGCAAGCTTCAAGGGTGCCTTTGTGGGAAGCGGCATAGTAGCGAGTGGTGGTGCAGGTTCCTTTGTTCTCCATAGTGGCATACATGCAGAATTTCTGGTCGTCTGCAAGGTTGCTAAACCAGTCATAAACGGCCTTGGACTTCGGATCCTTTGGCACTGTCACCATATAAGTGCCGATGGCGGCTGGCACGTCGGCCTGCTTCAGGTAAGCATCAAGGTCTCCGTAATACATTTCCATAGCCGAGGCGATCTGGCGCATATCGGCCTGCCTGACAGCATCCCTGGCCTTTGACCTTGCTCCGCCCATCGAAACCAGGACGATCGAGGCCAAAACACCAATGATGGCAATGACGATTAAAAGCTCAATCAATGTAAAACCTTTCTTATTTCTCATATTAAGTATTCTTTATTTTTAATCGATAGAATCGTTGCTTAATAAAGTCGACCTTTATCGTTTTTAATTTTCGCGGCATAGTATAGCCGTGGAAATCAAAAAATGGGATGGAAGCGTTAGCGACCATAACATTTTTTATTATATCACCTTTCAAAGAAGCTCACCAGCAGTCAAGCCCGGAAGGGGGATTTTCCATGGCCCTGGTCCCCTTGGGAGAAGCGGCAAAAAAGGCACCCGATTCAAGACAGGCCCAAAGGCAGTACTTTTGCGTCTGGCCGGTATTTCCCCACCACCGGTAGCCTTCAGGCAAACAAGCAGGAGGAGTATTGCCCGGGTCTTTCGGCATTGGATCTAAATAGGGAACAATGCTCAAGGGGGAATCATCAATTATGCCAACGGCCCCTTTTTCCGGATATTCCAGATGATCGTCGTAATAGAGCTCCAAAGCCAGCATTGACTGCCTGATGTCTGTCAGCCTCCTTGAATCCCTGGCTTTTGTCCTGACAGATTGCATCGACACCAAAGCTACCGAAGCGATAATGCCGATGATGGTCAGAACCACTAATAGCTCAATTAGGGTAAACCCCCACACCAAACCTTTATTAGGCTGTCTGTTTACACTAACTGAAGCCGATAGGCGGCTTCGCCTTATGGCCAATGAAGATTTACTAGCTAAACGCGGGTTTGGTGTGGGGGTAAATCCTTGTTTTTTCATGCTAGTTGAATAGTTTACTGGATCGGCACCGCCTGCCCGACCTGGTAAAGAGGAAGAAGAATCGAGCCGATGAGGACCCCGACGGCTCCGCCCAAGATGATGATCAAAAGCGGTTCTAACAGGCTCAAAAGGACCGCGATGCCCTTTTCAATCTCTTTCTCGTAGAAACGGACTATGTTCAGCAAAACTTCCGACAGCCTGCCGGTTTTCTCTCCTACTAGAACCATTTGGCTGACAAACGGCGGGATGTACTCGGGATGCTTTTTCAAAACCCGGGAAATCATTTCTCCTTTCCTGACCTCTTCCTTGGCTTCGAGAATAATTTCCTGGTAGCAATAATTGTCAACGACTCCGGCCAGGATTTCCAGAGACTTGGTGATCGGCAGGCCTCCGGAAATCAGAGTCGAAAGGTTTTCGGCAAGCCTGGTCACGAAAATCATTTTCAAGATCTTCCCTGCCAAAGGCACTTTTAGAATAAGGGTGTCGAATCTCTTTTTTCCTTCCGGCGTCCTTTTATATCTCCTCAGAGAAAAAATCAGGGTGCCGATGACGACAATGATTAAAAGAATGTATTTCCTGAGAAAGCCGGTAAAAGCGATAACCATTCTGGTGATCAGCGGCAGCTGCTGGAGCTCGGCCGACAAAACCTTGACCAGCTGGGGAATGACGAAAATAGCCATGGCCAGGAGAACCCCGCTGAAAACGACCAGAACAAAGACCGGATAAACCGTCATCGCCAAGACCCTCTGGGACAGTTCGTATTCCCTTTCCAAGTGGTCGGCCAGGTATTCGAGAACTTCAGAGAGTTTGCCCGAAACCTCGCCGGACTTGACTAGATTTATGTAAAAGGGTGGAAAAAGCTCAGGGAAAATAGCCAAGGCCTCGGAAAAAGAGGTGCCGCCCTCAACCGATTCTCCTATCATTAGTATCTTTTCTTTAAAAGTCTGGTTTTCCGTTTCCTCGGCCAGCGTCCGCAAAGCCTCGATCAAGGAGATTTCCGATTTGAACATCGTCGCTAATTCGCGCAGAAAAACCACCAGATCCTTGCGGGTAATCCTTTCAAAAATCCTCAGGCTCTTTAAGTAAAAAGGCTCCTCGCCGGCCTTTTCCAGAAAAGTAACCACCAAGCCGTAACTCTGGAGGACCTTGACGGCTACTTCCTGGGAAGCGGCTTCAACAACTCCGGCCTGGATGTCGCCCTCCTTGGTCCGGCCCTGATAATTGAACTTCATGAGTTAATTAGCGTCTAGTTTCTAGCGTCTAGCGTCTTAGTAAACGACCTAGTCTCCCTAGTCCCTAGTCCCTAGTCCCTAGTCCCTAGACGCTTATTAGCGATTAATGTCTGACGAGCATTCTCAACTCTACCGGATTCAAAGAATAGATCATGGCGTTTTCCAAAGAAATCTCCTTTTTCTTCACCAGATCGGCCAGCGACCTGTTCAAGGAAATCATTCCCGACTCTCCCGAGGTTTCAATGACCAAAGGCAATTCGTGGATCTTATTCTCCCGAATCAGGTTGGCGACGGCCGGCGTTGAGAGCATGATCTCGCAAGCGGGAACCAATCCTCCTTTCAGACAGGGAATCAGCCTTTGGGAAACCACTCCCAGCAAAGAGCCCGATAACTGGGCTCGGACCTGGCCCTGCTGCTCCGGCGGGAAAGAATCGACAATCCGATGAACTGTTTGGCTGGCAGAATTAGTGTGGAGAGTGGCGAAAACCAGGTGGCCGGTTTCGGCAGCGGTAATGGCAATCGCCATGGTCTCCGGATCCCTCATCTCTCCGACCATGATGACGTCCGGATCCTGCCTGAAAGTCGCTCTCAGGGCCCGGGAAAAATTGGCGGCGTCCTGATAAACTTCTCTTTGATCGATGACCGAACGATCGTCTTCAAAAATGTACTCGATCGGATCCTCGATAGTGATGATGTGGTCGGCTCTGGTGTGGTTGATCTCATCAATTAGGGCAGCCAGGGTAGTCGATTTGCCGTGGCTCGAAGGGCCGGTGATCAGAACAAAGCCCTGGCTCGGAGTCGTGAACTGATGCAGGGTCGACGGTAATTTAAGCTCCTCGACCGTCTTAATTCTCGTCGGGATCAATCTCATGGCGCAGCTGACGTCGCCACTTTGGAAAAAGATGTTGATTCTGAACCTTGCTCTGTTCTCAAAATTGTAAGAAAAATCGATGTCTTTGTCTTGTTGGAATCTTTGGAATTGATCTTCGGTCATCAAAACAGAGGCTAATGCGGTGGTATCCTCATTGGTCAAAACCTCGTGTTTTACCAAGGGTATCAGCTTCCCATTAATCCTGATGATCGGCGGATGGGAAACCGAAAGATGGAGATCTGAAGCCTGCTCTTTGACGGTCAGACTTAAAAGTTCCTTGAGCTTAGATGGATAATCCATTAATGTGTCTTTTTATTTGAGTATTGTTCTTACCTCTTCGACGACCTCGCTAGGCGTATAGTGCGCCTTGATCAGGTATTTGGTCGCACCCATGGCAAAAGCCTTGTCTACCTCTGATTTCTGGCCGAGATTGGAAAGAATGACGACTTTCAGGTCTTTAAGATTTTCGTCACTTCTGATCCTCTCTAAAATCTCCCAGCCGTCAAGGTGCGGCAGAACTATGTCTAGCAAGACCAAATCCGGCTTTTTTTCCGTCATCTTTCTGATCGCCTGGCTGCCGTCCGGAGCCACGTCAATGGCAAAACCCGTTTCCTTAAACTTGGTGGTGTAGATGTCGACTAAAAACGGATCGTCTTCGACTAATAGTATGTTTTTCATATAAGCATTTTAACTTTTTAACATATTAACACGTTAGGATGTTAGAATGTTAGGATGTTAGGATGTTATTAATTACTTCTCCTCGGCCACCCTTATAACTTCTTCTATGGTGGTTATCCCTAGTAGGACCTTCAGAATTCCGTCCTGCTTCATCGTGATCATCCCTTGCCTGAAAGCTTCTTGGGCGATCTTGCTTTCCGAAGGCTCTTCGGAAATGAGCTCTGCCAAATTCTTGGTCATTTCCATAATCTCGAAAAGGCCGGTCCTGCCGGAGAACCCGTCGAAGCCGCACTTTTTGCAGCCTCGGGGCTCATAAATTTCAAAATCCGGAGAGTTCTTGATCTCCTGTTTTTGAGATTGCGGCAAAGACTCCAACTCCCCTGAAATGATAGCTTTCATTTCTTTACTGGCCTTGATTTTTTTCTTACATTCCGGGCAAAGCTTTCTGACCAGCCTCTGGGCGATCGCCAGTTCCAAAGTCGGCGGGATCAAGAACGATCTCACTCCCAAATCAATCAGGCGGGGAATGACTCCCAGGGCATTGTTGGTGTGCAGGGTCGACAAAACCAAGTGCCCTGTCAGGGCGGCGTGAGTCGTCAGGTTGGCGGTTTCCTCATCTCTGATCTCGCCAACCATGATGACGTTCGGAGCCTGCCTCAAGACGTGGCGAAGGCCGTTGGCAAAAGTATAACCGATTTCTGACTTGATCTGCGACTGATTGACGCCGTCGATAAAATACTCCACCGGGTCCTCGAGAGTGACAATGTTTTTTCCCTCCTTGTTGAGCATCCTCAAAAGCGTGTAAAGAGTGGTGGTTTTGCCAGATCCCGTCGGCCCGGTCAGCAAAATCAGGCCGTAGGGCTTTTCGAGAGCCTGCTTTACCAGATCGAGGTTCCTTCCCATTAAGCCCAGATCGTCAAGGCTTTTCAGCCACTGGCCGGGATCTAAAATTCTGATAGCGACTTTTTCCCCCAAAACCGTCGGAAAAGTCGCCACCCGGAAATCAACACTCTTGTCGTCGAACTTGGCGGAAAACCTGCCGTCCTGGGGAATCCTAACCTCGTCAATCTTCATGTTAGACAGAATCTTAATTCTGGAGATAATCGCCGGCAGCAACCTCAAGGGCAGAAAAATCGAGGAGTGCAAAACTCCGTCAAGGCGATAGCGCACCCTCAGGTTGTCTCCGGTCGGCTCAATGTGAATGTCCGAGGCCCGACCGTCAACGCCGTGGCCCAAGATCACCGCCACCACCTTGGTAATCGGCGCTTCTTCGGCCAGCCTTTCAAACTCGGCCGGCGTCGGCATCCCTCCCGGCTTGATCTTTTCTTCCTCCAAATCCTTTTCCAGCTGGCCGAGAGCTCTTTCAACTTCTTTCCTCATGGTTCGGTACTGTTTCAAAAGATTGTTGAAATTGCTGAAACTGATCAGGAAAATCTGACTGCGCCATTTACCTTGCCTAGAAAGGAATTTCAAAGCCTCTTGGTTGGCAATGTCTTCGGGATAAACCATGCCAACCTCAAGAACATCTTCCTTCTTGGCTAAAGGAATCATTTTGTAGTATCTGGCCGAATCTTCCGGGATGAACTCGAGGCTTTTAAGAGAAACTTCCTCGGCTAAAACCTCTTTAAAAGGGATCTTTAATTCTTCGCTTTTTATCCGGAAAAGGAGGTTTTCGTCGACGATTCCGCTTTCCAGGATTACTTCTTCTTCTTTCTTTGCCTTTTCTTTTGATTCCGACTCAAAAAGGCTGGCCTTTTCGCGGTCAATAATCCCTTTTTTTAACAATGTTTGAATTAAAAACATTTTTCGCTAGATTATTCTGCTTCTGGTTGCTCGGGCGCCGGTGCCGGTGAAAACGGATTTTCCCTATAGCTTTCGCCTTCAAAGTTCGGAATTTCTTCAAACAACTCCAGATCTTTTAAAATGGGCTTTTTGAAAACGCTAAAATCGATATTCACCCCTTTGGCCGGCAGAGAAAACGCCGGCAATTCAGGCGACGGCTTCCTGAGGACGCCAAACCAAAAGATTCCAGCTGTCAGCAGGGCGACGACGACAAAAATCAGAATCAAATATCGCTGCTTTTTTCTGTTTTCAGAAAAAACTATGGCCATGTAGTGTTAAATTATTGATTAGTTCCGTGTGGTGCGCTGAAGATACGACTGCCAAAATCCATGGTTTCTACTCGGGCAGAAAATTAGCCGAAACGAGCAAACTGAACGTGAAAACTTCTCCTTTTTCTGGAATGGAAAACGACAGCGATTCTGTCTGAATCAGCCTCGAGCTCTTTTCTAAACCGGAAACGAATTTTTTAAAAGAAGTATAAGGGCCGTCTACTCCTATGAAAACTTCTGTTTTCTCGACTTTAGGGTTTTCTATTACCAGAACGGTTTTCCCGAAGTTAATTTTCCCTAAAACCAGGCCTTCGCGGGAAGCCGTCTTTTGTATAAAATCCAGCAGGGACGGCATCGAGGGGTCGCCGGGAAGGCTAGAGCTGATCTTGGCCAGCTCTGGCCCGTATTTCTCGAGTTTGCCGTGGAGGGAACGAATATTTTCGGAGTAATCCTGCTCATTTTGTAAATCCACCCGCTTCTGAGAAGATTCGGTTTTAAGATTTTTGACGTCCTGGTTCTTCGGCAGGATCAACAAAACCAAAACCAGAAAGCCTAACAGGAAATTGCCGATGGCAAAAAAATATTGTTTCATATTATTCTGCGACTTTAAAAAACTGCGGGTCAAAAATTATCTTAAAGCCGAACTCGACCCCGCCATGCTTTCCGATCCCGACCTGCATCAAGTTGCTTTCTTTGATTAGGGGCTGCGTCTTAAAAAGGAGCGATTGCTGGCCCAGAGCCTGGAAGTTGTCGGCCTTGCCGGAAAGCCAAACCGTATTGTCTTCTACAGTGAAGCCCATCTTGCTAAAAACGACTTCGGGATGGACCAGTTTTTCAATGAGGTCAAAAACTCTGGAAAGCTGTTTTCTCTGGTTTAAGAGAATGCCGAAAGCAACAATCTTCTTTTGGGAGATTAAAACCTCCTTTTCGGCATCAATCTCTGCCTGGGTTCTGTCTTTGGCCAGTTCCTGGTTGATACTTTCGATCTCGAGGCTAGTCTTTTTGGCCGATCTCGCCAATAAAGCAAAAACCAAAAGAGAGAGAATCAAAAAGACGGCCGAAAAGACAAACAGGGCTGTTTGCCAGGGCGGCGCTTCTATTTGTTTTTTAGGAATTAAACCAATTCTCATGACAATTATTCTAACCCCCTCATGGCCGCACCGACGGCGATGACATAAGAAGGCGCGAGGTTTTTCAAGGTTTTTTCGAGTATCGGCGGATAGAAAATGTAGGAAAAGGGGTCGGCTATCTCAACTTTTCTACCAAGCTTTTTGGCAAAATGCTCTTTTAAGCCCGGCGTCAGGGCAATGCCTCCTGCCATAACAATAAGCTCTGGAATCTTGCCCTCAACCAAGGAGAATCCCTGGATGGTTTTGTCCACTTCTATAAGGATGGCGTCGACGATCGTCAGAATGGTCTCGGCAATGTTGCCCTCTTCCAGGTCTCCGGCCGCCAATCCGTACTTTTCCCTTAAAGCCTGGGCTTCTTTAAAATCGATTTGCAATGATTTGCTCAAAACTTCGGTTATCTCGTTTGCCGCCGGTTCAAAGCTCCGGCTCAACTTCAAGACCCCTTTATCAACTATACTACAAGTAGTGCTCTGAGCGCCAATGTCAATAATCGCCACCACCTTGCTCCTGTCCGGACTGGCCGCTCTTAAAAAGCCGAAAACCTCAGCCTCCAAAGCATAAAGATTGAGATCTGTTATCTTGGCGATCTCCTGATACTGGTTGATGATTTCGTTGGGAACGGCCACCAGCAAGATCTTGAGGTTTGAACCGTGATGATCGCTGACTTCTCCCTGGACAATCGACCAGTCCAGAGCGACTTCGTTCAGGGGCACCGGTATCTGCTGCCTCGCCTGAAAGCGGACGGCCTGAGGCAATTCCTGAGACGACATCGGTGGCAGTTCAAAAGTGGTGTAGAAAGTCGAAAAATCGGGAATCGAAAAAACCGCTTTCCTGGACGACATTTTCGCTTCGTCGATCACGGCTCCCACGGCCCTGGCAATATCCATCGTCTGAAACAAAATCGTGTTCTTTTCAAGGGTTCTGAAAGGCTTGTCGTAGATGGCTTCTGCTTTGATTTCTCCATAAGCTTCCAGTTTAATTCTTTCTCCCAGTTTGGAGAGCTCGACGACTTTGATCACCGAAGAGCCAATGTCAATGCCGAGGCAACTTCTTTTGACTAAACCGAAAGGAGTAAAGGCCACGAGTTTGTATTTTTTATTATGTCCGGAAGGAAAATTAACTGCGTTAATTATAACACTTGTGCCGTAATAAAGACAAAGGTTGTTTTCAATGAGCTCAAAAACCCGGCGCCTGCCGGTTTACTGAGACGACCGTTGAGGTTAGGCCTCAACAGATTCACAGTTTTCCGTTTGAGGCGTCTCGGTCAGGATTATTTTAACCTAAAACGATAGATGGATTGACAATGATTAATATCGTGATACAATGTATACATATTAATAATTACCTTCCCAATCATGAAAAACCATAGTCGCGATAAAGTGCTCCACGCCAGAGTTTCTAACGAACTCTATGAAAAAATTGCCGAAAAGGCCAAGAGGCACAGAGTTACTGTTTCCAACCTTGTAAGGAGTTTGGCCGAGGATTATTTAGATATTCAATCTGATGTCCTGGGAGCAATAAACGACAAAATCAATGACTATCTGTACAAAAAGCAGGATATCATCGGATTCCAGCCGATAACCGCTGAAAAAGATTTGTCGTGTGCTTTATGCAAAGGAAATATTAAAAAAAGCGGCCGGGCATTCATTGCTTTCCTGGAAAAGCCCTCTCGCAACATAATTGTTTGTGCAAAATGCCGAGGGGAAAGTAAAAAATAAAGATTTAACATGGACTATTGGAGTCGCCTAAAAAGGTTCTCTAAAATAATCTCTGCCTTTTACTCTTACTTCTGGCGGGCTTTTGTTAAAACCAGGGGGAATACGTCGGAAGCCACTCAAAAAAGAGCTTTCCTTTTGAGGCAGACTCTAGAAAACCTGGGTTCTGTTTTTATTAAATTCGGTCAATTTCTATCTTTGAGACCGGACTTTATGCCTCCGGAGTATTGCCGAGAGCTTTTCTACCTGCTGGAGAACGTACCCCCTTTTTCATCCGCAGAAGTCATAAAGGCGTTCAAGGAGGATTTTAATACCACGCCGGACAAACTTTTTTCTGTATTCAAAACAACTTCTTTTGCCGCCGCTTCCTTCGGCCAAGCGCACGAAGCGTACTTAGAAAGCGGAGAAAAATTGGCGGTAAAGATTCAACGGCCGGGAATTAAAGAAACGGTTGCCCGCGATATTAAATTGATGAAGATTTTGGCTAAAATCATAGACCTTCTGCCCCTGGGCCCCAATAAGCTCGCGCCGATGGTCAGGCAATTTGAAGAATGGACTTTGGAGGAATTAGATTATGCCACCGAGGCAAACTATACCGAAGAATTTTACGACCGCTACGATAAGGACAAAACAAAAATGGCTGTACCTAAAATATACCGTAAGTTTTGCTCTCCGCGAATCTTAACGGCAGAATTTATAGAGGGGATTACCCTTTCAAATATCCTTTTGGCAATCAGAAACAATAATAGGGACGTCTTAGATAAATTGGAAAAAATGGAGTTTTCCCGAGAGAAAACAGCCGAAATCCTCCTTAAAAATAGCTTGAAACAAATCTATCTTGACGGTTTTTTCCACGCCGATCCTCATCCGGCGAATATCATTTTTATGCCAAACAATGAATTAGCGTATATAGATTTTGGGATAGTGGGCAAGTTGGATAAAAAAACCCGTTTTGCCTGCTTAAAATACATACGTTCTGTTTGTTACGGCGACACCGATAACGCCTTTGAGGCGCTGGTTCAGCTTTGTAATATACC
This sequence comes from bacterium, assembly GCA_030693425.1. Classification (NCBI taxonomy): domain Bacteria; species bacterium. The sequence continues at coordinate 142,195 of JAUYAM010000005.1, read as the reverse complement.
ATCTGCTCAAAACCAAATTGAATTAAAAAAAGAGCACGACCGGATTGTTCTTGAATCCTTAGGGGCGTTTAAAAATCACCAGGGGGAGAATGATATCAGCGGTTTAAAACAGATAATCGGGAAAAAACTATTCAAAACGCTGAAAATCTTGCAGAAATGCAATATCGTTGTCCCGGCAAATACACTAAGATATTTTCGAGCGGTCTCAACACTAGACAGCACCATTGTGGAACTGAATCCCCGGATCGAAATAGACACTATCGCCGAGAATATTAGGGATATCTCGATTGCCAACATTATGAAAGAATTGCCTAATCTTTTAACGTTGGAGAAATTTGAAGACAGCTTGATGAGGTTATTGAACGTTATCGAAAAAGAAGTATCGTAAAAATTGCAACAACATAGACAATAAATCTTAAACCTAAAATCGCCTAAATGGCGATTTTTGAGGCATCCCCTCCTTCGTTCCGCTTCGCGGAACTTCGGAAGGGCAAGTCGGTCTCTCGTATTTCGAGGCGCTGAAAGGCGACTCATAAAAAATGCTGGCTGCGGCACGTCAAACGTGCCAGCCAAGTTTGACTTGGCGGCGGGAGCAGGATTCGAACCTGCGGTACCCTTGCGGATACAATGGTTTTCAAGACCATCCGAATAAACCGCTCTCGCATCCCGCCTTAAAACTTATTTAGGTTTTAATCTTTTTTGTCTAATTTATCAAGTCCCAAACCCTTGATTCCAAAATAAACCACAATAGCAATAACCAGAAAATCTATCAAAACGCTCAAAAAATGCCCCCACATCAGATTAATAGGGCCAATATTTAAAGCTGCTTCGGCCAAGCCGCCTGCTGAACCAGTAATCAGGCCGATGAAGGGACTAATCAGGTCCTGAATCAGGGCTGAAACCAATTTGGCGACGGCGCCGCCTAAGATGAAGCCGACTGCCAGCCCCACCACTCCTTGTCTTCTGATAAAATCAATGAATCCTTTCATTTCTTATTTATTAAATTATTGGCCTTATTGAATTTTACTTACAGTAATCCCTTCCATTAAAACGTCGTCTGGCCGGGTCAGGGCAAAAACAATAATGTCAGCTACATCTTCCTTTTTCATCATCCAAGGCTGCTTGTGAGCATCTGGACGGCCGACATTTTCATAAAGATTGGTATCCATGCCTCCGGGAAAAAATCCCGTGACCTTAATTTTAGTCCCCTTCAAATAATCTCTTAAAGCCTTGGTAAAACCGGTCATTGCCCATTTGCTGGCTCCGTAGGTTTGCCATCTGGTATTGTCAGAATCAGCCAATCCAGCGCCTGAAATAACGTTAAAAATATAACCATCATTTCTCTTTTTCATTAATGGTAGGATTTCTTTTGTCATTTGGATTTGCCCTAAAACATTTGTTTCTAAAGCAACTTTTCTTTGTTCCGGCCTCTGTTTTTCAATCTCCTCGTCCGTCCAAACACCGGCATTGTTAACCAGAATATCAATTGTCCCGAATTTTTGAATTATCGTCTTGACCGCGGCTTTCACCTGCCCTAAGTCGCGAATGTCGCAGACAAAACACTCGGCCTTACCGCCATTCTTTAAAATCTTTTCTTTAACCCTTTGTAATAATTTTTCTGTGTGCGCCACTAAAACAACTCTTGCGCCAAGTTCAGCCGCTTTCAGGGCCAGGGCCTCGCCTAATCCCTGACTCGCTCCGGTAACAACGATAACTTTATTCTTTAAGGTCATTAGTATTCTAAATTAATTTTAATGATAGCTCTCCCAGACCCCAGAGGTCTGCCGACGCTATCTCTTATGATAGCGTGCCTTTTGATAAAAGTTCGACCCGAATCGGATTTTAAATATTTTTCAAATTCAAAGGCCTTGCACACAAAATGATCACGATATTATATGTTTCTATTTGTGAATGTTTGGGCATAATGCCACTCGGGTCATGCCGATAAAAAGTTGTCATGGCGGAAAGGGTGGAATTCCTCTCGCTCCGATTCGAGCCTGGGCGCTGCGCGCTCTCTTCCTGGGCGACGCAACCGCCCGTTAAAGCAAGCTTGCTTTAACCCCTTCGAATCCCACTCATTGTCAAAATTCAATGCCAGAAGACATGAATTTTATCAAAACGGTGTGCATTCGAAAAAATTCGAACTGATTCCGCCCAAAATTTGTAGGGCGGGCGGCCCCGCAACTATCTCGCGGAGTTTATCCCGCACCGAGCTTGCTCTGGTGCGAGGCTCGAAGTGCGGGGTAAAAATTCCCCCTAGCCCCCTGGAGTTTACCCCGCATAATCCCGAAGGGATTTGTGCGGGGCCCGTCTCGCCTTGAAGCGGAAGCGAAAAGAACAATTTCCCGCCTTCGCTTTCAGCTTCGGACGGGCAGGCAAGTTTTTCTTTGGCGGCAAATTCTTGAATTTTAATTTCATTCAGTAATTTCCACCCGATCAATCTCTACCGGACCGTCAGCGCCTAAAGAAATAATGCCTTCTTTATATGAATCATTGAAGATTTCAAAAACGCCGATATCATCTACTTTAACTACGATCCGATTATCCCGAAAGTCAACAACTACCTCATGCCAGCCAGTATCAAAATAAAATTGCATCTCGGCTAATTTAGTGATTTTATCATTCTTAGTCGCAGCACTCACCATTGCTCGCTGTGGTTTAAGCACTATTTCATAGCCGGCTGGCGTCTGCGGCGTCCGCCGCAACTTAAGATCCAAAGTGCCGTCTGTGGTCCGAAAGCGAACTTTTATTTGTCCGTCGGCAATATTTTGATCATAAGTAAGCAAACTTTTCCCTTGTTCGGCGCTTTTGGCTACACCGTTTTCAATCTGCCACTCCCCCTGTTCTTTTCGCCACCACGATAAATCATTCAAATCGTCAGCAAAAATCGTTTTCTCTGGCGGCTGAATGGTAAAATTCGGACTTTTCAGGGCTTGCGGAGTGGAAGCGCATTTTTGTGCCTTAGTAAATAAATTCTTCAAAGTATCTTTTAATTTCCCATCGGCCGGATAATCTATACGCTGACCATTTTCTTCCTGCGGTGAGCCAGTCCAATCCCAAAAGAACAGATAATCAACCAAACCATAACTTTCCTTATAAATTTCTTGCCAGGATTGTTTGGTCAGCTCAATTGGATCAAGCCCGGGAAAACTTTGTTCGGTTTTGTTGGGCGCACCGATTTCGCCAAGAATTATCCCTTTGTCACCGGTTTTTTCTTTAATTTCTTCTGCTTTGGCAATTACTGCTTGCACATATTGGCGATATTCGTCAAAGTTACGCGTATTTCTGGCAAAAACATCAAAGCCGATTAAATCCCAGCCCGTAAAATCAAACTGGGTATCGGGCCGCTCAATCAAACCCAGATCCGGCTCAAAATGATAGGCCTGCAAACCGCGCGGAGCAAGTAAGCCATGATAAACTTGGCGTAACTCCGGTAAAATTTCCTTGTACCAAGCAAGTGACCTCTGATGGCCGATATGCAAAAACGGCTCGTTTAGGGGCGAGTAAATCTCCACTTTCTCTTCTTCGGCAATTTTCGCCCAAGTAAGAGCAATTTCCCATGTTCGTTTTTCATAAGCATCCGAATCTTTGATTAAATAATTCCTTTCGTGAGTGTAAAGCCACTCGGGATAGACCACTAAATAAATTTTGAGATTATTTTGTTTCAACTGGCGGATTCTATTACGGACAGTTTCCTCAGTTTTTGCGGCATCGGCTTTAATTTGTTCTAATGAATATTTTGGCCCGCCCGAATAGGACTCGGAACTGACTAAAATTGTCTCATCATCTAAAATCTGCGGCCAAACCACTACTTCCACAAACTCCGAGCCGATTTCTTTAAACTCCTCGGGTTTGACATTACCGGTCCAAGCAACACCATTATATGTTTTAATTGGACAATTGGATTTTTGGGTTGATTTTTGGGAGATTTTTGGCAATAAAAAAAAGCCACCAATTAGCACTGCCAAGATAATTATGGCAGCAATAATAATCAGGTATTTTTTATTCATTCTGATCCCTCTTTTAAACATGATAATTCTTCAGCGGCAAATTCTTTTAGCTCAGTAAGCTGAGCTTCAATACTTAAAACCTGCCTTTCTTCTGAATCCGTTGATTTGCGAGTGTAGATAAAGTATTTCGTTTTGTCCTTCCTTGTTTTTTAATAAGCCCGCTTTTGGCCAGCCCTGCAGTAGCAGGGTAAAGATAAAAAATTCAATTTTGCGCTCAAAAACTTGTCCTGAGCGTGGCCGAAGGATCGGCTGACGAGCCCGCGTACTTGCCCGTCGTAGCTTTAGCGAAGTCGGGGCGGGCGAGCCAAACGCTTCTTTTTCCAACTGGCGGAGGAGGTGGGAGTCCCCCTCGCTCCGACTCGGGGTCCGGGGCGCTGCGCGCTCTCGCGCCCTTCGACTCCAACTTATTGCCAAAATTCAATGCCAGAAGGCATGAATTTTGCCAAAGCGGAGGAGGTGGGAGTCGAACCCACAAACCGCTTTTTAAACGGTTACAGTTTAGCAAACTGCTGGCTTACCATTCGCCGCACTCCTCCAATTCTATCTTAATCTATACCTTATTTAGATATTTTTTCAATAGTTTTCTATTATGCGTACCGACGAGAGAAAAATATCGTTCCATACTTCTTTTACCGTCTAGCCATATATCTTTACGCCTGCATAATCTAGGATTCATTCCGAGGTCCTTTAAAATATGAAAAACAGATTGTCTTAATGGCTCTGACAGACTAGTAAAAGCAAGTTTCTTATAGCCGTAGAGCTTACCATTTACTTTATAATAATGAGTAAAGGCACAGCCATCAGTATCAATTAAACCTCTTACGCAGGCGATAGAAAACTTCTTGTTTTGTTTGATCCAATCCGGAATATCTACTTGTTGCTTTATCTTGTTGCCAATTTTTAAACCCAGTTTCTCTACGCAATAACGCACTATCCCACTCCTACAAATCTTTACTATTATTACAGACATTGATTTCCTATCGTATACTCCCACATAAACACCGAATAACCTTTTGGCTAAAGATAACACAAATTCACTATATTCTTTTTCATCCTTGCCATTTAAAGAAATGGCGATCTGTTGTTTCGTTATCCCGCCGTCTCCGAGAAGAATACCCACAAACTCAGCGAGTTCTGAAGAAAACCTAGGTTTTTTGAACGGCAAAGGAGCCTTAATAATCGAGTCGGAGCGATACTTTCCTTCTTTCTCCCACCACTCGCGTCGTCTTTGCTTTCGGTATTCTGGATCTCCGCCAACGCTACCGTACCTTTTTAGTACTGCCATCATTCCTCTACGAGCTCCTAAAGCAACTCGCCAGTGTACAGGTATCAGTTTTATATCCGACGGAATCTTTATCCCTGTCCTCCGGCTCAATATTTTTACGGCGTCGTAATCGGCTAGAAATTTCTCCCGACGCCAATCCCTAATCGTCCTCGTTGACAGATTGCATAACCGAGCCGCTTCGACTACGGTAATCTTGGCTAAAACCGTATTAATAAACTCCTTTTGTTTGTTTTTCTTAAAATAAGTTCTCATATACTCATTCGATTCACCCTATCTCTATTATATCTTCTTTCAAATCGTATTGCAAAGTTGAATTTAAGTGGATATCGTGCTAATTTAAAGTTAATTGGCCCCCATAACTTAACGGACAAAGTACAGCTTTGCGGAAGCTGGAATGGAGGTTCGATTCCTCCTGGGGGCACCAGTCAGGAAAAGTCAAAGAGTTTTGGTTCGCCTCGCGGAGTTTATCCTGAGAAAAATCGAAGGACTCGGCGACTAATTCGTATTCAATTTTGGGGGCAAAAACGAATTGTCCTCCGACAGCGCTCAGGACAATCCTGAGTGTATCGAAGGATTGGCGGTTTCGCATTTTGGGGGAAGAAAATTTTTTAATCATTGAAACTTTATATTTATGAAATTTGATAAGAAAACTTTGTTTATTGTTCTAGCTGTCTGTTATCTGCTGATAGGTTTTTTCTTCTGGTCGAGCGGTCAAGGACTAGGCGCTCCTTTCCATCTTTTTACCTTTGTCTACATGACTTTGTTGTGGCCATTGGTTATCGGCATGTTTGTGTTTTCTTTCATTGCCATACCAGCTATTTTAGGAGTAACCATTGCTTTAGTACTAGCGATTAAAAGACAATACATTGTCGCGACTTCTTTAATAGTAGTCTTTCTATTTCTTTTTTCCTCGCTTTTTATTCCAGTAACAATTCATGAGCAGAAAGAATTATCGAATGTCCAGCTCGGACTGCCTTTGCGGTTTGTGGTGCAAGATCAAAGTCATTACGATCCGCCACTGCCATGGCAAGTGCGTTTAGGTTCGGCAGCGGAAAATTCGACTCGGATATTGTGGCCACAGTTTGCAATTTCTTTCATAATTGTTTTTATTTTGATATTCGGTATTCTTAATATTTTTAAAATCATTTATTGCCGCCAAAGAAAAACTTGTCATGCCTGTGGCAGATCCGCCTCTGGCGGAAAATTGTCAGCGGTGCGGCTCCCCGCCTGCACCGAGGCTTCGGCGGGCAGGCGCCACCTTTCCGAATTTTCGCGGGGGGAATTTTCCGGAAAAATGCGTTCGGACTAATTCAAGAATACTGCACAAAAATCATGGACCTCTATACTCCCGTTGAAAAAGTCCCTAGAATTGGCCCGGTCCTGCAAACCAGGCTAAAAAAACTGGGAATTAAAACCGTCAAAGACCTTCTCTACCACTTTCCTCTGAGATATGAGGATTTTTCTCATTTTACCGAAATCAGCCAGTTGAGGGCGAGAGAAAACGTTTCCATCAGGGGAAAAATACTGGAAATAAAATCCAGCCTTGCCTGGAAAAAAAGAATGACTCTGACCCAAGCGGTCGTGGGCGACAAAACCGGAGCGGTCAGGATCGTCTGGTTTGCTAAACCTTATATCACCGACATCCTTGAAACCGGAAACGAAGTGGTTATGGCGGGCAAAGTTAGCCAGGGCAAAAACGGCCTCTATCTCAATAATCCCTCTTATGAAAAAGTTACAGGAGTCGGACTCCTGCACGGTTCAAAAGTGGCAGGATTGATGCCTGTCTACCCGGAAACGGAAAAACTGCCTTCCAGATGGCTAAGAAATATCATCAGGCCCTTGCTGGCTGTCTTTAAAAACCAGGTGCCGGAATTCCTGCCCCTGCCGGTTTTGAAAGAGTTCAATTTCTTAAACTTGCCCCGGGCCATCTGGCAGATTCATTTCCCCGATTCCCTATCTCTGGCAAACAGGGCCAGGGAAAGATTCTCTTTTGAAGAGCTTTTCCTGATCGAACTCTTTGTTTTGAGGGAAAGAATAAAGATTCTCCAAACCAAAGCCGAACCAATTCCTCTCAACCTTCCCCTGGTCCAAAAATTCGTCAAAAGCCTGCCCTTTAAATTAACCGACGCCCAGAGAAAATCGGCCTGGCAGATATTGAAAGATCTGGAAAAGCCTCATCCGATGAACAGGCTCTGCCAAGGAGAGGTGGGATCGGGTAAGACCGTGGTCGCCGCCATCGCTGCCTTGAACTGCGCCAAAGCGGATCTACAAGTGGCAATGATGGCGCCGACAGAAATCCTTGCCAAGCAACATTTCAGAGAAGTTTCAAAGATGCTTTTTGACTTCAAATTAACCATCGCCCTCTTGACCGGCAAAGACGACAAGATTTGCGCCAAGAAACTCAAAGGAGAGATAATTGAAGCCTCGAGAAAGAAAATCCTCGAAAAATGCCTGAAAGGAGAAATTGATATTTTAATCGGCACCCACGCCTTAATTCAAAAAAGCGTTAAGTTCAAAAATTTGGGATTGGTCATCATTGATGAGCAGCATCGTTTTGGAATAGAACAGCGCGCAAGGTTAATACAAAATACTAAATACAAGATACTAGATACTAATATACCGCATTTGTTATCAATGACCGCCACTCCTATCCCCAGAAGCCTGGCCATGACAATCTACGGAGACCTGGACCTGTCGATTATCGACGAACTCCCGAAAGGCAGAAGAAAAATTATCACCAAGGTGGTCCCTCCCAAAGAACGTCAAGTCGTTTATGACTTTATCAGAAGCCAGATAGAATTGGGGAAACAGGCATTTGTCATCTGTCCTCGAATCGAAAAAAATACTAAATACAAAATACCAGATACCAGATACTCGTCCTGGGCGGACGTTAAAGCGGTGCAAGAAGAAAAAGAAAAGCTGGCCAAAGAAATCTTCCCGGACCTGAAAGTAGAAATGCTTCACGGGAAAATGACGCCGAAAGAAAAAGAGAAAACGATGAAAGACTTTAAGAATAATAAAATCAAGGTTTTGGTGGCCACTTCGGTAGTTGAGGTCGGCATCGACATTCCCAACGCCTCGGTCATGGTCATCGAAGGGGCCGACCGATTCGGCCTGGCCCAGTTGCACCAGCTAAGAGGCAGGGTCGGCCGGAGCTCCCATCAGTCTTATTGCTTTCTCCTGACCGATTCCCCGAGCCAAAAAACCCGCCAGAGGCTGAGAGCGATCTTAAAAGCCCAAGACGGCTTTGAGCTCGCCCAAAAAGACTTGGAAATCAGAGGGCCGGGCGAGTTCGGAGGCAGAAGGCAGTGGGGGATTCCCGACTTGGCCATGGATTCCTTGAGAGATTTTGCCCTGGTTGAAAAAACCAAGGCTGTGGCCAGGCAAATCCTTGAGAAAGATATTACTTTGAAAAACTACCCCTTGCTTAAGGAAAAACTAAATCAGTTCAGCGAGAAAACACATTTTGAATAGAATCATTCTAACATCTTAACATCTAAACATTGCAAATTAAGACGAATGTTAGAATGCTGAAATGTTAAAATGCTAGGATGATTTTCTGGCTTTTTCGGTCGGCCAGGGAGCGAGGGATTTTCCGAACATCAGCTTTGTTTGGGCGTCAAGAGCAGGCATAGCCCACAAGAAAATCATTGCCAAAGGCAGGATTAGCCACTCTAAAACGAAAATTAGGTGTTTTGTTTTCCTGACTGGCTTTGGTTTCATTGAAAGCAAAGAAAAGCTGAGATAGATTGAGCTCAAAATTCCGATCATGGTAATTGTCATCAGTCTTGAAGTGAGATGGGGAAGGTTGTGCGCAATCAAAGTCTGGGAAAACCTTTCGCTTCCCAAAACCGAAGGCAGCCAACCTAAAAAGAAAATCAAAAAAGCGTTGGTCGCCCAAGACCAGTGAGATTCAAAAAGAAAAAGGCTTTGGGAAAGCTTTTTCTTAAAAGATATCTTTTTGTTTTTGAGAAAATTGAAAAAGACGTAAGGAATCTCATCCGCGCCGTAAGCCCACCGCCTCTGCTGTTTGTAAATGCTGACAAGAGTCTTCCAAAGAGTATCAGAAACATTGGCGTCCATGCCCACGGGATAGAAAAGCGGCTGGACAGAATAATCGCCGCCGTATTTTAAATAGCAAAGCCAGAAGATCCTCGAGTCGTCAGAAACAACGTCTGGCTGCTTGAAATCAACTTCAACCATGGTCTTAAAGCTCATGGCGTGCGAAGAAAAAGTGACCAGTTTCTCCGGTCTCTCCTGGCACAAGGTATTCCAAAAAGTTGAAGAAAGAGAAAGTGTCCTGGAAAAAACAGGAGCTTCCCAGATATTATTGATGAAAAGGGGAATGGGTTGAAAGCTCGTTCTCGTCGGCTTTTCCGCTTTCAAATAATGCCAACTGAGACAGCTGAAGTATTTGGGAAAGACGCAGGTGTCGGCGTCAAAGAAAGAAACAACAATCTTGTCATAAGGGATTTTTAAACTATCTATAATCTCTTTGGCTTTTTCAGAGGCCCAGCGATCATTAGAGCCCTTGCCGGCAATTTCTCCAGGCAGGTCTTGAGGATGCCAGGTTGCCAAAAACTTAAAAAACTGGCTGCCAAATTCTCTAGAGATTTCCTCGATTGTTTTTTCAGTGACTTTGCGGTATTTTTCTTCAGCAGAAAGGATGACAATGATTTTTTCCTTTGGATAATCGCTCTTTGCCAAGGATAAAAACCCATCCCTGACCACTTCCAGGGGCTCGTGGCAAACAGTAAAAAGGCAAAGGTGGAAGATGCTTTCCCAACCCGGTATTTCTTTTGCCCTTTCCAGCCAGTTTATCTTCTGGTATTCTTCCATTTTTTTGTAGCTTGAATGCAAATGAAAAGAAAAATAGACTGCTCTGAAAAACCAGTAAAGATCAAAGGCGAGAATAAAAACGGCGATTAGAAAGGGTTGCTGCCAAGAGAGAAAAACAGCCAAGGCAATAGTCAGCCAGGAAACGGCTCCGGGCAAGATCTCAAAAAAGCGAAAAAGCCGTCTGTCTCCAGGGTCTTCTAAATCGCGGGAGGTAGCGATTCTAAGATTCATTATTTTAAACTCTTTGGTATCTCCCTATTCCGCAGATAAATCCTTTTCCGAGGGAATTTCCAATATTTGACGAGCCAATCTAGCAAGTTTTTAAAAATTGTTTCGTAATTGCCATTGTTATACTCTTTCCTGATAACCCAAAAAGAAAAATCGACATCGTATTTCCTTGCCATCTCGGGATAGAAAGTCTCAATCGGATAGATATAGACAGCGCCGCAATAGCTGCCGTTTTCTTTACTGCGCAGAATATAACAGAAAAGCTGATGATATTTTGCGCAAAGCTCCAGCCACGCTAAATCCTTATAGTTTTCCTCTAGAGAACACTTAAATGGCCAGTCTTGGCGGGACCCACCCCGACGCAGCCGACTAATCATCTCTGCGTTATCCAAGAGGATCAGCCAATCTTCGATAACGTCTTTGGTAGAAATGGGAGTTAAATAATAATCGCCGAGATCGGCTTTTTGGGGAGCTTTAAAACTATGGGGAACAAGTGGTTTTCGCATAGTGTTTTAAACAACTCTGTTTTGAGGATTACCCCTTGCTGAGGCAATAATATTATCAGTAAGTATCCGAAAAAGATTATCCAAGGTTTCTTTTGTATAATAACCAAAAATCCTTAAACCTATGCTGTTGTCCAAACCGGCCAAAGGCGTGTCTTGTAAATTCGTACCCTCCCAAGCATAACCACCAACCTTACCGGATTTCAAAGCCTCGGCCATGGCTGTTTCATTGACTAAATCACGGTCAACTAAATTTACAATAAATACACTTGGTTTCATTTTCGCGATCTGGTCCGTGTTAATCATGCCGCGGTTACCATCCTCGTGAGTAACATGGATAGAAATTGCGTCCGATTCTTTCAGAACTTCGTCCATGGTTTTCATTTCTACGCCATCTTTTTGTTCCGGACTCCGGTTATAGGCAATCACTTTCATACCAATGCCCTGGGCTAATTCCGCCACCCTGCTGCCAATATTCCCTAAACCAATAATGCCCATTGTTTTTCCCTTCAAATCAGAACCCATCTCCAGCTCAAACTGACCTTTCTGTATCTTACGGTCAAAAAAGACAATTTTCTTGGCCAAACACAATAAAAGAGCTAAAGCGTGTTCTGCCACCGCTTCTCTTGAATAACCGGGAACATTACTGACTGGTAAATTTCTTTTTTTGCAATAATCCAAGCCAATCCAGCCAAAAGAAGTGGTAGAAAGGCAAACACCCTTCAAGTTCGGCAATGACTCTATAAGTTTCATCAAAACCGGCTTGGCTTTCTCAAACCCGCCAAAAGGATCAGGGTCAGGGACAATAATTTCTGACCCTTCTGCTAATTTCAAGATTTCGTTAAAAGAAAGTTCTTTTTTATCCTTTACATAAACGACTTGGCCCAAATCAGCTAATTTTTTCTGCTGCTCTGGAGTGAAACGCGACTGAGCGAGAAAAATAGCGATTTTCATAATAATTTTAAAATTTTTGTTATTTATTATTATCTTTGCAAAGAATAAACCTTGGCTCTTTATCGCCGAAGTAATTTTCTTTATAAGTAGAAATTTTAAAGCCGTTTTTGAGATAAAAATTCACGGCGGGAACATTGCCAGGGTGGACAACGATTATTATTTTCTTACAGTCCTTCAATTCCTCAAACGCTTTTTTGATAGCCCTACTTGCCACTCCCTGTCTCCGATGTTTGGAAAGGATTCCCATGGCCAGAATTTCGCCATCATTTTTGCTCTTATTAATCTTATAGGCAAAATAGCCCGCAGGCCTGTCACTTACCTCAATCAGAAAAACGATCGCCCGTCTAAAATATTCTTTAAGCCTATTCAATGCGAACGGCTGATAATAACGATGGCCAATTTTTTTCTCAATCTTCGCGACCCAATGCCAGTCTTTATCGCTAACCACTCTTTTGTAATAAATCTTCATTTGGCGCTTAGTTGTTTAACTAAGTTAAACAACGTTGTTTAATAGCGGCCCTAGTGGGAGTCACCCTAGTAGCAGTCCCGCTGAAAGCGGGACGCTACGGGGTTTCGGCCCGCGAGGCCTCAAAACCCTGCGGCCCTAACCGGATTTGAACCGGTATTCTTAGCTTGAAAAGCTAGTGTCCTAACCAGGTTAGACGATAGGGCCTCTATACCAAAACCGAGTTTTGGTCGAGCCCGACAAGATTTATTTAAAATCTTGTATAGGGCCAACTTTCTTAACTTTAATTTAAAAGTTGTAAAAAAGCAATTATTTAAGATATAATGGATAATTATGGAGATTCCAAAAGCCTACGATCATACCAAGGTTGAGGGGAAAATTTCCCGCCTTTGGGAAAAGGGCGGTTTTTTCAAAGGAAAGATAGTCAAGGGCAAAAAGCCTTTTGTCATCACCCTGCCCCCGCCCAACGTCACCGGCAACCTTCACGCCGGCCACGCCATGTACGTAGTTGAAGACATTATGGCCCGCCAGAAAAGAATGCAGGGGTTGCCTGTTTTGTGGCTGCCGGGATTCGACCACGCTTCGATCGCCGTCGAATATTTGGTTTCAAAACAGATAAGAAAAGAAGGGTTGACCAAGCAGGACGTCGGCAGAAAAGAGTTTCTGAAAAAAGCCAGGCAGTTTGCCGCGAGTTCGAGAAAAGGAATCAAAAACCAGCTGCAAAAGCTTGGGTTTTCTTTGGACTGGAGCAGAGAAGCTTACACTATGGATACTCTTAGATCTAACGCTGTCAAACAAGCTTTCAAAAACCTTTTCGACAAAGGCTTAATTTACCAGGGAGAATATATTGTCAACTGGTGCCCGGGCTGCCGGACTGCTATTTCCGATCTTGAGAACGAACACCAGGAAGAACAGGGAAAACTCTACTTCATCAAATACGGGCCGATTACGATCGCCACCACCAGGCCGGAAACCATGTTTGCCGATGTCGCCGTGGCCATCAATCCTGCCAACGAAAACTACCAAAGCCTGGTCGGGAAACTAGTACCCCTGCCCTTGACCAAAAGGGAAATCCCGGTGATCGAAGACAGCTCGGTTGATCCCAATTTTGGCACCGGCGCCTTAAAAATCACTCCGGCCCACGACCAGCTTGATTTTGAAATCGGCGAAAGGCATCACCTTGAAAAACTCCAGGCAGTCGGTTTTGACGGCAGATTAACAGAGTTGGCCGGGAAATTTGCCGGCCTTTCGGTCAAAGAAGGACGGGAAAAGACGGTCGAGGCCCTGAAAGCCCTGGGGTTGATTGAAAAAATTGAAGATCACGTTCACAGCCTCGGCCATTGCCAGAGATGCGGCAGGCCCACCGAGCCCCTGATTTCAAAGCAATGGTTCGTTAAAACCAAGCCTATGGCTGAAAAAGCTATGAAAGCGGTTAAGTCCGGAAAGATTAAAATTCTGCCCAAGAGATTTGAAAAAATCTATTTCCACTGGCTAAAAAACATCAAAGACTGGTGCATTTCGCGCCAGCTCTGGTGGGGCCACCAAATTCCCTTAAAAAACGTTGAAGATACCCTAGACACCTGGTTTTCTTCGAGTCTCTGGCCGATCTCGGTTTTCGGCTGGCCCAAAACCACCAAAGACTTTCAGTATTTTTACCCGACAACTGTCAGGGAAACCGGCTACGACATTCTTTTCTTCTGGGTTGCCAGAGAAATCATGATGTGTCTAGAAATGACAGGCCTGCCTCCTTTTGAGACCGTCTACCTTCATGGCCTGGTCAGGGACGAAAAGGGAAGAAAGTTCAGCAAGACAGCCGGCATCGGCTTTGATCCCCTGGAAATGACGCAAAAATACGGCACCGATGCCTTGAGAATGGCTCTGGTCTATGGAAACGCCGCCGGAACCGATTTGAAAATCGGCGAGGACAAAATCAAGGCGATGAGAAACTTCACCAACAAGATTTGGAATGCGACCAGGTTTGTTATGATGGACTGCGAACCGAAAACCAAAGGCTCTAAACTAAAACCTCCATCCAATAAAGACGATGAATGGATTTTGAAAGAGCTGGAAAAAACCGTTAAAAGGACCAACGATCTCATGGATAATTATGCTTACGGCCAGGCAGCTGAATTTCTCTACCAGTTTTTCTGGAAAAAGTTCTGCGACAAATATATCGAATCAACTAAAGATCGCCGCGAGCAGGCGCAGCCGACCCTGCTGAAAGTCTTGATCGTTTCCTTAAAGCTTTTGCATCCTTTCATGCCTTTTGTCACCGAAGAAATCTACCAGAAACTGCCGATAAAAAATAAGAAAAAAAGCCTGAGCGTCGAGGCTTGGCCAAAGATTTAAAATGATTTCTTTAAAATCCTTCACGGCTAATCCAAAAAAACAAGGACTGTTGGTGCTCATTACCGCTGTTTTATTTTTTAGCTGGCTCCAAGCTTCTCCTGCTCTTGCCGACCCGGACTCCTTTTACCATTTGAAGCTGGCTCTTTTAATCGAAGAGAAGGGCGTTATCCAAAACTTCCCCTGGCTCCAGGCGACTGTCCTCAAAGACAATTTTGTCGATCATCACTTTCTCTACCACGTCCTGCTCATTCCTTTTGTGACGATTTTTAATCCCGTTGTCGGCGGAAAAATCTCCCAGGTTATTTTCGCCAGCCTGGCCGTTTGGCTGATTTACTGGCTTCTCCAGAAATATTGCTTAAAAGGGGCTTTTTTCTACCCTTTCCTGCTCTTTTCTTCGACTATTCTGGTTTCCCGCCTAAGCCTGGTTAAAGCTCCTGCCCTGTCTTTAGCGATATTAATTCTGGCTCTTTATTTGGTTATGAATAAAAAAAGTTCTTGGCTCTTTTTCCTGTCGTTTTTCTACGTCTGGACTTACGGCGGATGGCCAATGATCCTGGTTTTAACCGTCCTGACGATTGCCGGCGAAGGCTTTTTCCTGCTGTCTGATAAAATAGGTTCCTGCCGAACCAGGGCTAAAATAATTAGGGAGTCGATAACAGCATTAGTAAAGAATTTTCTTAGAAAGGAAAACTTAAAACTCCTTTCTGCCGTTTTCGCGGGAGCGGCCGCCGGCTTGATAATCAACCCTTATTTCCCCAAAAACCTGTCTTTTCACTGGATCCAAGCGGTAAAAATCGGCCTCGGCAACCTTCAATATATTATCGACGTCGGCAGCGAATGGTATCCCCTCAATCCTGCCCAGCTGTTCTGGGGAATGGCCCTGGTCCTTTTTCTCTGGCTGTTCTCTCTGGTTTGGTTCTTCATTAAAATAAAAAGCCAACCGAGGGAAAGCTTCGGCCTCCTTCTGTTTTCCTTTTTCCTATTTCTTATTATGGTCAAATCCCAGCGCTACGGCGAGTATTTTATCCCTTTTGCCCTGATTTCAACGGCCTTTTCCTTAAACAGTTTCTGGCAGGAAGCTGACTGGCAAAAATTAGTCGAGCGCCTAAAAACCCTGTCCTTGCCGCCGATAACAAACCTGGTCATCTTTATTGGCTACTGGATATTGCTAGCCCTAATAGCCGTTGGCCTGCTTGTCTCAGACAGCCTTTTTTCGGTCAAGACGTGGCTTTCCGGCCCCACCCGAGTTAGCTATTTGGAAAAGTCCGCCAGCTACCTCAAAAACAACACCCCTCAAGGCAGCGTTGTTTTCAACGGCTCCTGGGACGACTTCCCGATGCTGTTTTATTATAACGACCACAATTATTATTTAAACGGCCTTGATCAAACCTTCATGTATCTTAAAGACCCTGTTCTCTATTCGTTGTGGGTGAAAATTACTAATGGCGAAATCGACGGCAAGATCCTTCCCGTAATCATGAAGGAAGATCTTGGAACCGATTACGTTCTCGTTCCCAAAGAAAAGCATTTTACCAAAATGTCTGAAAATATCAAGAAGAACAATTTATTCGTTAATATCTATGAGGATGAGGAGGCTGCCGTCTATAAAATCGGTCTCTGATTAACATGAATTATCTGCTCTTAGTCATTTTTGGCCTGGCCCCGAGCATTATTTGGCTGCTCTACTTCTTGCGCAAAGACGTCCACCCCGAAGACAACCGCCAGGTGGTCAAAATCTTTATCTACGGAGCCTTGACGGTCCTGCCGGCAGCCCTGATTCAGCTCGGCATTTTCGACCTAACCTCCTTTCTGAAAGACTCTCCCTGGAAAACGATTCTGACTCTCTTTGTCGGCGTCGCCTTGATAGAAGAGGTTCTCAAATATCTGGTCGTCAAAGACAAAATCATGAAAAGCCCCCATTTTGACGAACCGATGGATCTGCCCCTTTACTTGATCATTTCGGCCTTAGGCTTTGCCGCCGTGGAGAACATTTTTGTCATACTGGGACCTGGTCTTTTTGCCATGACGCCGATGCGGACAATCATTATTAGTTTGTGCCGCTTTGTTTCGGCGGTCTTCCTGCATGCCCTGGCTTCGGGAACTCTGGGAATTTTCCTGGCTCTTTCACTTTATCAGCCGAAGAACAGGAATAAGTTTCTGATCCTGGGATTTTTCCTGGCCATTTTCTTGCATGGACTCTATAACTTCTCTATAATGGTAATTGAGGGGAATGCCAGATTCTTAATCCCTCTTGCGATCTTAATTAATCTAGCGCTTGTCCTTTCCCTGGGCTTTAAAAAACTGAGGGAAATAAAAAGCGTCTGCGAGCTTCAATAATTAGTTAATTAGCGGCTAGCGTCTAGTTAATTACTAGACGCTAATTCACTAGACGCTAGACTCTACGAAAATGGCTTCATTTTTCGAAAAGCTAATCGGCGGACAGAACCAAGAAGAAGAAAAACCGGCAGAGAAAAAATCTGCTCCGAAATCTTTTTATGAGAAACCGGCAAAAAAGAGCCTAAAATCCAAGGCCCCGCCGAAAGACATCGAAGAAGGCGAGGAAGAATCTCCAAAAGAGGGTGAAAAGAAGAGCCGCCGTCCGCAGATTGAAGAAGAAATTAAGGCGGGGGCAAAAGAGCCGGAAATCTGGGAAGAAGCTGAAACGGAACCTGCGGAAAAACTCGTCAAAAAGCCTTCTTTAAAAGAAAGTGACTGGCCCCTGTCGGAAGGGCAGCTGGCAATTGACGTTTATCAGACAGAAAAGGAAATCGTCATCCAGTCGGCTATCGGCGGAGTCAAGCCGAATGACCTGGAAATTACCATTGAAAACGGCATTGTTCAGATAAAAGGCAGCCGCCAGAAATCGGAAACCATTGAAAAAGATAACTACTTTATCCAGGAATGCCACTGGGGGTCTTTTTCCCGCCAGTTTGTCCTGCCTTCCGAGGTTGACGCCTCAAGGGCGGAAGCAAACCTGAAAGACGGCATCCTGATTATCAGGATTCCAAAGATCCAAAGGGAAAAGGTAACCAAATTGTTGATAAAAGAGTAATTTAAAGCCCCGTCGTTTCGACGGGGTTTTAAGTTGGCGCAGGCTTACTCTTTGAGGTAGATAAACAATGTTTCGAGGTCGTGTCTTTCAGAAATCTCTGGGTGGGTAACAATTTTATGAATTGGCTTCCGTGTCGGAAATCTTACAGATAATATTTAAAAAATAAATCAGTAATAGGCTTTGCCACATTTTGCGGCCTGCCAGAAGATGGAAAATGGTGAAGTTCGATGCAGGGAAGGCTATTCAGCTCGAGGATGGCGCTCTGTTGTGTTTTCCAGGAGCGAGAAATGTCTGAAGCTAAAAAATCTATTCCCACTACCTTAATATCAAAAAATCTGGCGACTTGGTGAAAAAGCTTGAGATTGTCCGGATGAACTTGTGGCGTCATTTCGATTAAATCACCTCCTAACTTAAGAAATGGGTCGTACTGTAAAAAAACAATCTCGTCTTTTTTGGGCACACTGTAAAAAGTGTATCCTCTTTCACTCAATAATTTTTCTGTTGTTTCGTTTTCAACTATTCTATGAAGCGTAAATTCTTTTTGATGCGGCCCGCCTCTATTGGAGTCGCCATTTTTCTTATCAATCAACACACGGATTGTTGAGATGCTATCGCCCACAACATTGGCCGGCACCTGTTTAACACAGGCAACAAAATCGAAATCAATAACCGTTGCTCGATATACAAACGCGTTGGCAATAAACCTCTCAATAATAAAGGCTGGCGAATAGGTTATGGCGTTATCAATCGCCTTTTTCAATTTTTCAGAATCCTGGATATTCGTAGTAACATGCCTGCTCACAGAACCGCCGCGTGGCTTCGCCACTAAAGGGAAACCGAGTCTTCCTATTCCAAATTGAATAGCTTTTTTCTTTTGCCAAAACCAAAAGCTTTTTCCGTCCGCAATTGGAAAGCCGCCTTTTTTGAGATGTTTTTTTGTTCTTTCTTTATCACCAACAATCTGTATGCTTAACTTGCTGGCAAAGTCTGCTATTGGCAAACTCTCAAATCGAAAAGGCTTCCCGTTGATTTCTGCCCGAAAATGATTTGTATAACCGAAAGGTCCGCGAAGAGCTTTGAATTCGACTCCGCGTTTTCTGGCCTCTTCAATAAAACAAGTGCTCCGCAGTTGAATATCAGAACGCCTAAAATCGTTTTTCCATGAAGCTAGCCTAAAAATGGTGAAAATTTTATCTAATAAAGCATCGAAGAGAAATCCAAATTTCCGGGGTAAAGATATGGGGGGAAAAAGTCTATTTGTAAATTCATCCAGCCAGTTTTGGACATGATAGATAGATAGCGTCCCGCAATCTTTGCAAAATTTTTTACCCCTTTCTTTGTTCATGTATTATTAGTGCGGACGGTGGAAGTCGAATCCACACGGGTTTCTCCATCCCCCACCAAATTTTATGCTCCTGAGAGGATTCGAACCTCTAACCCTTACGGGACAGCGTCCTAAGCGCTGCGCGTATTCCAGTTCCGCCACAGGAGCAAATTTAAGAGAATCGGTGGGGGACGCGTCTGTCAACCTGCCCCGTCCGCGCTATCTGTTATTCTAGCTATGATATCTTAAAAATCAAGGTTCTGGACAAAACAAAGACAGCCAAATCGCTGTCTTTGTCAACATTCAATTTAAATCAATGTTATTAACCGAAGATGGCTTTGACGATCGAGGGAATGGCTCTAGCTATCAAGGCGACTACCAGGCCGATGGCGGCATACATTATCCTGTCCCTGCCTGTCTTTACTTTTTCTACATCCCCGGCGGAGGTCATCAAGTTGAAGGCGCCACTGAGCGTCAGGATAATCACCAAAATCATCAAGGCAATGAAGATCCAGTTGATGACAATATTCAGCATGTTCAGAAAGCAGACAACTCCCCAGTTATCGGTATTGGCTACGATATTGCCAAGGGGACAATTAGCGCTGGCAGCGTCGCCGGGCCCGACAATATCGTTTTTGCTATAGTTGACTCCGGAAACTTTCATATCTTTAACCATCCTGCAGCATTCTACCGGTTCGTCCGCCGCCCTTAAAGTTGCGACTGGCATCACTAATCCCGCGACCAAAACTATTAAGAATAACGCGAAAAAAGAAGATTTCATTATTTAAGAAGGTTTAAATGGTAATTCGTATCGACCTTTAAGTTAACATTTTTCAATAGTCTAAACTACTCCAAAAAGAGCTTTAATGGCCGACATCAAACCCTTGGCCATAAAAACAATCAAGAGGCCGACGGCTGTCCAGATAAAGATCGATTGGGCTGTTTTGACTCTGGCAGGATTGCCGCCGGCTGTCATCAAATAGAAAGCCCCAACCAAAACCATCAGAGGAGCCAAAAGAAGGGAGGCTACGAAAATAAAATTGATAATCGATTCTATCAAACACTCAAAACTGCCGTATTTCAAAGGATTGGGAACGCAAATAGAGCCAGCCGGACAAGGCGCGGGACTGGCGCTACAGTTGGCGGCGGCAAAGCTCATCCCCGGAAAAACTATGAGGCCGGCGGCTATTAAAGAAACTGCGCAAATAACTTTTTTCATAATATATATATTTAAAACTAAATCCCGGTAAAAAGCAAGCTTTATCGCGGTTTCTTGAAAAGCAATCCGTAATGATGGCTTCCAGCCTCGATTTCTCTATCTAAGACAAACCCGAGGCTTTTGGCAAGTTCTTCTACTTCCGAGGGGCTGATTCTGCCGCCTTCGGGGCCCATCTTAGCTTGCGGTTTCCAATCAACCACCAAAAGCTCGCCACCCTGCTTTAAAACTCTTTTTGCTTCTTCGACGACCTTTTTTTTGTCGTTCGCCTGAAACAAAAGATTGGTCTCCAAAACCAAGTCCAAAAGATTAGCTTGGATTGAACTTCCCACTCCCTGTTCTAGATCGGCCCTGATTAATTTTAAATTATTCAATCTTGCCGTGTCTATTTTTGTTCTCAAGGCGGAAAGAGCTTCTTCCTGGATGTCGATAGCATAAACTTTGCCCGTTCTCAGCTTTTTCGCCAGAGGAATAGCCCAGCCGCCGGCCCCGCAGCCAAAATCCGCAGCCAGCATGCTTTCTGACAATTCTAATTGATTAAGGACTTGTTCTGGATTTAAAAATTCCATATTCCTTTCTAGTTAATTAGGGACTAGCTTCTAGCGTCTAGAATTTTTACTAGACGCTAATCCCTAGACGCTAGTCGCTCAGTATTAGATACAGGTTGCGGAAGCAACACGGTCTCCCTGGTCAAGCTTCATGATCCTGACTCCCTGGGTTGCTCTGGATAATTTGGGAATCTGGGCGATGACGATCCTGATAACCTGGCCTTTTTGAGAAATGACTATCAAATCCTCTTCGTTCGAAAGGACTCTGGCGGCAGCGATCGCCCCGGTCTTTGGGGTAACTTTGCCGGTTTTGATGCCAGACCCTCCTCTTTTCTGCAACCTGTAATCTTCAATCTCGGTTCTCTTGCCGTAACCGTTTTCGGTGAGCACTAGCAAGTATTTTTTATCCGGCTTTGATATATTCTTCGACGCGGCCTTGGCCGAAGGCTTAATCACTCCCATGCCGACTACCTCGTCTCCTTTTTGCAACCTAATTCCTCTGATGCCGGCTGCCTGTCTTCCCATTTCCCTCAGGTCTTTTTCATTGAAGCGGATCGCCTGGCCTTTTCTGGTAACAATGATAATTTCATCTGCTCCTGAGGTCTTAACCACTTTTCTTAAAAAGTCTCCCTTTTTAAGGGTGATGGCGATCAATCCTGACCTCCTGACGTTGGCAAAGCCTTCGATAGTGGTTTTCTTTATTATACCGTTTTGGGTCCCCATGACCAGATACTTGGATTCCTCTCTGTCCTTTTTGCTCGAGGCGATCAGAGAAAGAATTTTGTCTTCGGAAGAGATTTCCAAGAAATTCAGAAGTCCCCGGCCGCGGGCGACTCTGGCGCCCTCCGGAATCTCAAAAGCCTGAGCCCTGAAAACCTTGCCCGAATCGGTGAAAAAGAAGAGGTCGTCGTGAGTCATCGCCGGAACAAAATGCTCGACAATGTCTTCTTGGGCGGTCTTCATCCCCAAAATGCCTTTGCCGCCTCTTTTTTGAAGTTTGTAAACAGAGGGATTGATCCTTTTGATGTAGCCTCCGGCGGTCAGAGTGATGACCGTTTCTTCCTGGGGAACGAGGTCGGCCTCGGCGATCTCTTCAACCTCCCGAGCTACCAGCTTGGTTCTTCTTTCGTCGCCGAAAACCTGCTTGATTTCTCCCAGCTCTTTCTTGATAATCGCTTTTATCCTTTCCGGGCTCTTTAGAATCTCTATCAATTCCTTGATCTTCAGCTGAATCGCTTTCAATTCTTCTTCGATTTTCTTCCTTTCCAGTTTCGCCAGAGCCGCCAGCTTTGTTTCCAGAATGGCGTTGGCCTGAATCTTACTGAGCTTAAAACGCTTGATCAGGTTCTTTTCCGCCTCGTCTCTGCTGGCTGAATTCTTGATCAGACGGATGACGGCATCGATGTTGGCCAGGCATTTATGCAACCCTTCTAAAACGTGGGCTCTTTCCCTGGCTTTTTCCAGATCGTGCTTGGTCCTTCTTAAAACCACTTCTTTGCGATGCAATAGAAAATAACTCAGCAGTTCCACTAAAGATAAAACCTTGGGCTGGATGCCGTCAACCAGAGCCAAAAGGTTCAGGTGAAAGGTTCTTTGTAACTCGGTAAACTTGTAGAGATAGTTCAAGATCTTCTGGGGATAGGAACTCTTCTGCAGGTCAATGACGATTCTTAATCCCTCTTTGTCAGATTCGTCTCTGATATCGCGGATGCCGTCGATCTTTTTCTCGCTGACCAGGTTCGCCAGCTGCTCGATCAGGGTTGATTTTCGAACCTGGAAAGGAATTTCCGAAATGATAATCTGCATTTTCCCGCTCCCCTCGTGCTCGACAATCTCAGCCTTGCCGCGCATCAATACCGGCCCCTTGCCCTGAGAATAGGCTTCGATAATCTCTTTGAGGTTAAATATCTGGCCGCCGGTCGGAAAATCCGGCCCTTTTATAAACTGAAAAAGGTCTTCGGTGTCGGCTTTGGGATGGTCAAGCAAATAGACAAGGGCGTCGCAGACTTCTCTCGAATTGTGAGTCGGAATGCTCGTGGCCATGCCGACGGCAATGCCAAAAGAACCGTTTAAAAGAAGACTGGGCAGGGGCGAAGGCAAAACGCTCGGTTCTTTTCTGGTACCATCGTAATTATCAATAAAATCAACTGTATTCCTTTCAATATCTTTGAGTATTTCCTCGCCGATTCTAGACAAACGCATTTCCGTATTGTGGTTAATAAAACCGTTACCGACAAACGAATGACAATGGCTGTCTACTTTCAAAGAATAAACCTCTTCCAGACCGCCATCTTCTTTTTCAATAATAGGATCAAATAAATAATTATTGCTGAT
Source organism: bacterium (assembly GCA_030693425.1). Classification (NCBI taxonomy): domain Bacteria; species bacterium. The sequence goes on along the minus strand of JAUYAM010000005.1, from coordinate 119,087 downwards.
CAAATTCTCTAATAAATTTCGCGGGTCCTGTTCTAAATTCGGACGTACAGCCAAGGCGATTCTTTCGCATTCGCGTCTAAAATTAGGATAACGATCAAAATTATGACTCATAAGATACTTCTTTTCCGGGACCGAAATTTCCTCGCCAAAACCACTCCTGACAAATCCGCTTAGGAATGGAATGCAATCTGTCTGCGAATAATCTTTGTTAAGGCGAAGAATCGCCGCGTTTAACTTTCCGTTCTTGCGACGAGAAACAAATCCGATTTCGTCTCTGAACGACCGGTAATTAGTCAACCCCCTGATATAAAGCTTGTGAGTGTTCCGGTGACGATCAAAACGTTTAGTGCCAACTATGCCAAACCTTAATAAAAGGATCTGTAATTGGCTAACGAGAACCTCGCTGGTTGAAATACAGCTTAATTCAGTCATTTTCCCGCTATAGCTAATACTTCCATCTCCCTCAAAAAATGCTTTTAAGAAAGCGTTAACAACGGGTTTGGGAGATTCAAGAATGGCCCAAGGAACGGTTTTAAAGGCCGACTTAACCGGAACGAGTCCTAAATTCCTCAAAAATTCAACCACATACTGGGAATGAATTTCCAACGTCTCATAAGACTTTTTCCCGAAAGAGTTGGGCTGCCGTTGAAAATGGTGCAAACGGCAATCGGGAAAAATCCTTTGCCACCGATGCTGGAATTCGTTGATCCAATTACTATCGCTATTGCAAAATTCGATTTCTTTTTCCTTCACTGTTCCTTCGGAAACCAAGGCTCCGAGAATATGCGCCAAATCCACACCCAGCTTTTCAGGAAGCTTTTTTACCTGTACCCTGGCGCCAAAATCACGGGGGTAATAACTTTTGAGCGAAACTCCCTTCTCCGGCCATAAAATATTGCTCGTCCTGTCCAAAACTGCCACGTCTCCTTTTTGGATATCACCTAATAATTTCCAACAGAATTCTGGTTGGCCAAACGGCTGACCAGATCGCCAAACAAGAATAGGATGATTCGCCGTACCTTTCAGGGAAAACCCGTGGTTGGTTTTTATTTTTATTGTTTGGTGTCTGCCACTATCAAACCATTTTATCGCTCGGTTAACCACTTTATCTCTAGATAAAACTCTTTTTTCAATTTTCTCTACTCGTCCTTGAGAAATTTTCCCAATAGAAATAAGGCCATCTTCTGTAGGAATAAGCGTATCCCCCGAAACGCAGTAACGCATGGCCGCATATTCTCCTGGGTCATCAATTGAGCCAAAATTCCCTTGGCCCTGAATTAAAGGGTATCTTAAAGAAAAATCTTGAGCCATTCTGACGGCCGCCTCATAAACTGCTTGGTCGCCGTGAGGATGGAATTTTCCCAAAACTTCCCCAGTAACTGCTGCCGACTTTCTGGATTTTGCGGCGTGGGTCAATCCCATCTCGTGCATAGCGTAAAGGATTCTTCTCTGGACCGGTTTTAGGCCGTCTCTGACATCCGGCAAAGCACGCGAAACGATCACCGACATCGCATAGTCGATATAGGAATCTTTCATCTCTTCTACGATCTCCCGCACTTCAACCTTGCCGATGCCAAAATTCGGCTTTTTTAACTCCAAGCTCTGTTTTTCTTCGCCTTGTTTTTTGCGCTTCTTCCGCGCTCCCGCCGATGAAGCGGGCTTTTTAAACTTTTTTTTGCTCATGGCGTTGCTGTAGGCAATACCTCTCCTTGTTGCCGCAGAAGCTCTTCCAATTGTTTTATCTGCTCCTGATCGAATTTGGGCATTTCCAGCTTGGGCAATTTGCTAAGTTCTTCTTCTAATTCAGGTAGCCTTAAATCCTGGCGAACTTTTTCTTTGTTGATGCCGGCCAAGCGTTCTTTAGTAATCGCCAGCCAGCCTCCGAAAAACAGGACCCCGAGAATTACCGCCAGGACCCAAAAAATCGTCTTTCTTTCGGCCTCCGGCCTTTCCTGGATTCTCTTCAAAATCTCTCTGATCTTTTCCATTATTCAGGCAATTAAGCTCTTAACACGATTATTTTTGTTTCTTCCGAGGCCATTATGTCTTTTTTCTTGACCGTCAGCTTTGGCAAAGGCTCCTGGGCTTTCTTGCCCATGGCTTTCAAGAACTTATCTACGCCCTCCAGCTTGACTTTGAGCTTGGGCAGAGAATAATGCATCGGAATGACGATCTTCGGCTCGATCTGACTGATAACTTTCAGGGCTTCTTGGGCTCCGATCGTATAGACGCCGCCGACCGGAATCAGCAGGACGTCGACTTCGCCGATGTCCTCGATCTGCTCCGGGAAGAGTTCTTTCTGGCCGAAATCCCCCAAATGGCAGACCCTCATTCCCTCGCTCTCAAAGCTGTAAATCGTCACCCTGCCTCTGTCTTTGCCGAAATTCTTGTCGTGAAAAGCCGGCACCCCCTGGACGTAAACGCCTTTTATCTCGTACTCTCCCGGGCCGTCAATTAAAAAAGGTTTGCCTTTGACCGCCCCGAGATTGTTGTGGTCTTGATGGTCGTGGGTGACGAGAACGATGTCGGCCGCCAGATCTGGAACCCTCAAGCCATAATCTTCGCCAAAAGGGTCGATAACCAAGGAAACCTGGTTGTCCTTGCCCGAGGTTGTCAAAATCTGAAAACAGGATTGGCCTCTCCAAATAATTTGCATACCCCGTAGGAAATTAAATATTTTCCGTTATTTTTCTTAATCGACTGTTTATGTAAAGCAAGGGATATTTCATTTGATAAGAATTAAATTGAAAAGAAAATATTTGTTAATTATGTTTTTAGGATGATTTCTCTCGGTTGCCCTGAAAGATTAAAGTCAAATATCTTTAAACCTCTAGCTTGGGAAACAACGAAAACATAATCATTTCCTACGAGGCATGCCTAAAATATCGAGGTTAAATTTAATAGTTAGCAACCTATTAATTAGTTTATCATATCTTGAGTTTGCTTTCAATTATGTTGTTGAAAAAAAACTCAAAGCGTGCTAGATTGGAAAATATGCCAAATATGTTGATGGAAGAGATAGCGAAAAATAAAAACGAGCTGCTGAAGCCTCCGAGGATGGGAGAAATCATTAAAGGCAGGGTCGTCGGCCGGGGCCGATCTTCTGTTTATGTTGACTTGGGGGGTTGGGGAACCGGCGTGATCTTCGGCAGAGAGTTTTTGCAGGCAAAAGAGATTTTAAAGAAAGTTAAGGAAGAAGAGGAGCTTTTTGTCAAAGTTGTCGATTTTGAAAACGAGGAAGGCTTCTTCGAGGTCTCGGCTCTTGAGGCCGACCGCGAAATCACCTGGCTGAGGCTGAAAGAAAAAAAAGGCGCCAGCGAAAACATCACGGTAAAAATCCTCGGAGCCAATAAAGGGGGGCTGCTCGCCAGCGTTTCCGGCATCAACGCTTTCCTGCCGGTTTCCCAGCTGAGCTCCATCAACTACCCAAGAGTGGAAGACGGCGACGCCGGCAAGATTTTAAGAGAACTTCAGAAATTCGTCGGCCAGGAAATGGAAGTAAAAATCCTCGACCTAGACCCCAAAGAGGAAAAACTAATTCTCTCTGAGAAAATCAAAGAAACGGAGAAAATCAAAGAGATCCTCGAAAACTACAAAGCGGGCGACATTGTCGACGGCGAGATAACCGGGGTTGTCGATTTCGGCGCCTTTGTCAAATTCGGCCCGGAAAACATCGAAGGATTAGTCCACATTTCCGAACTTGACTGGCAGCTGATCGAAAATCCCGTAGACATTGTCAAAGTCGGCCAGAAAGCCAAACTGAAAATTATCGACATCTCAAACGATAAGGTTTCTTTGTCGTTGAGAGCTTTGAAAGAAGACCCCTGGAAAAATATTGAAAAAGACTACGAAAAAGGGAAAATCATCAAGGGAAAAGTGACTAAGTTCAATCCTTTTGGAGCTTTTGTCGAGGTGGCGCCGAAAATCCAGGGGCTCTGCCACATCTCTGAATTCGGAAGCAAGCAAAGAATGGAAGAATCACTCAAGATAGGCTCTGAATATGGTTTTGAGGTGCTCTTGATCGATCCTAAGGAGCACCGCCTCCTTTTAAAGCCGATCGCCTAATGTTCAAAATTTCCCTAAAATTAACCTGAAGTCAAATGAAGCAACTGCTCAAAAATTTCTTCCTCGTCGTCATGATCTTCCTGGCTGTTTCGGCTGTTTTTTCTTTTCTCGGCCAGCCGAAAAGCGTTCCCCAGCAACTCTCGCTGTCCCAGCTGGTAGACCAAATCAACCAGGAAAGGGTGAAAACAATTCTCGTCGAAGGCAATAATCTCAAAATCACTTTTGTGGACGAAAGCCAGGCCGCTGTCCAGAAAGAAGAAGAAGCATCCTTGTCGCAAACTTTGGTCAACTACGGCGTTGATAAAATAAAACTTGAAAAGCTGGGGATCGAAGTGAAAAAGGACGACCAAACCGTGATCGAGATTGTCCAAACCCTATCCTTTATCCTGCCGCTCGTCTTTTTCGGGCTGTTCTTCTGGCTGATGTTCCGCCAGACGAAAGTCGGCGCCGCCCAGGCTTTTGATTTTACCAAAGCTAAAGCCAGGCTTTTCGGAGCCGAAGGCCATCCCCAAGAAAAAATCACTTTTCGGGACGTCGCCGGCCTCAAAGAGGCGAAAGAAGAACTAAAAGAAGTTGTCGACTTCCTGAAATACCCGAAAAAATTCCTGGCTATGGGGGCCAAAATCCCCAAAGGAGTTTTATTGGTGGGACCGCCCGGAACGGGCAAAACAATGTTGTCGCGTGCCGTCGCCAATGAAGCCGGGGTTCCTTTCTTTTCCATTTCCGGTTCCGAATTCGTCGAGCTATTTGTTGGTGTCGGCGCAAGCCGAGTACGGAGTTTGTTCGACCAAGCTAAAAAAGCCGGGCGGTCAATTATTTTCATTGATGAAATCGACAGTATCGGAAAAATGAGAGGCTTCGGGATAGCTGGCAGCCACGAGGAAAGAGAGCAGACCCTCAATCAAATCCTAGCCGAAATGGACGGTTTTGAAAGAGACGACGGCCGAATCGTGCTCGCGGCCACGAACCGCGGAGAAATTCTAGACCCCGCTCTCTTGCGGCCGGGTCGGTTCGACCGGAGAATCGTGCTCGACCTGCCCGACATTAATGACAGAGAGGAAATCCTAAAAATTCACTGCCGGGGAAAGCCTTTGAGCTCTAATATTAATCTGAGAGAAGTGGCGGAAAGAACTCCCGGGTTTTCCGGGGCTGAACTGGCAAATGTCGCCAATGAAGCCGCTATTCTGGCTGCCAGAAAAAACAAAACCCAGGTTTCTCAGGAAGATCTCCTGGAATCGATCGAAAAAGTCCTGCTGGGACCGGAAAGAAAAAGCCACATCCTCTCAAAAAGGGAAAAAGAAATCACTGCTTTTCACGAAGTCGGCCACGCTCTGGTCGCTGCCTTTTCTCCGAATGTCGAACCGGTCAGAAAAATTTCTATCATTGCCAGGGGAATGGCCGCCGGCTACACCATAAAAGTTCCTTCCGAAGAAAGAAAAATCAGAAGCAAGACCGAGTTTTTGGCAGAAATCGCTGTTTCCCTGGGCGGTTATGTTGCCGAAAAGCTAAAGTTCGGCGAGATTACCACCGGAGCCGCCAACGATCTTGAAAAAGCTTCTATTTTAGCCAGAAAACTGGTCAAAGAATACGGCATGTCCTCTTTGGGCCCGATTAGTTTTGTCGAACAGCCCGATGAATTCTTTTGGGCCAGAGAGTCGTTCCAAAAACCCTATTCCGAACAAGTGGCCTTGAAAATCGACAAGGAAGTGGAAAGATTCATCAACCAGTCGGAAAAAGCTGCCAAGAAAATCCTTAAAAAGAAAAAGGGGTTGATGGAAAAAGTGGCCAGGGTCCTGATCGAAAAGGAAATTATTGAAAGGGGGGAGTTCGAAAGCTTAATCGGCCAAAAACAAAACGAAGAAAAGCCTAAGCAAAAAGCCAAGCCTGTAAATTTAAAAGTGAAAATAAAAGCAGTATAGTTTTAGAAGGGCATGTAGCTCAATGGCGGAGCAAGGTCCTTAACTCAGAATCTGGCGGGCCCGTAGTTCATTGGTAGAACATCGTCCTTATAAGACGAATGTAGAAAGTTCGATTCTTTCCGGGCCCACCAGATTTTGAGTCCCGCTCTGGCGGGATAAGACCGAGGTTCCTGGTTCGAATCCAGGCATGCCCAACCGAAAACAAAAATCACGGGCGGTTAGCTCAGCGGTAGAGCATCGTCTTGACGTGACGAGGGCCATAGGTTCGAATCCTATACCGCCCACTAAGTAAAAATATGACGAATAAAACACAAGTATTTCTTAAGCCATATTTAAGATCCGACCTGTCCGAGATCAGGTCCGGTCAGCAGGTCAAGGTCTTCCAAAAGATTAAAGAAGGGGAGAAAGAAAAAACCCACGTTTTCGAAGGAACCGTCATCGCCAGAAAACACGGCAAAGAGGCTGGCGCCACAATCACCATTCGTCGGATAGCGGCCGGAGTCGGCACGGAAATAATCTTACCGCTTCATTTACCGTCAATAGAGAAGATCGAGATTTTAAAAAAACCCAAGGTTCGCCGGGCAAAGCTTTATTATTTGAGAACCGCCAAGGGCAAACGGGCGAAGTTAAAAGAAAAAGGAGCCAAGCCCTCAACAGAATAGGATTAGGCCCGGGTGGCGGAATTGGTATACGCGTGCGTTCGAGGGGCGCATGCCGCAAGGCTTGCGGGTTCAAATCCCGCCTCGGGCACTTTTGCGGGTTCGTGGGGTCATTCGATCCGGTCATACGACCGGATTGAATCCCGTCGAATGACGGGACCCCACGCCCCGTCGGATGACGGGGCGAGTCCTCTCCCGCGCATTTTTGAAGGACGGCTAGCTCAATGGCTAGAGCGCCCCGCCCTTTCAAGAGGGTGATTAGCTCAGAGGCAGAGCGCTTCCTCTACACGGAAGAGGCCACTGGTTCAAATCCAGTATCACCCACAAAAGAAAGGGCGGGGAGGCCAGAGGTCCGAATCCTCTACCGTCCACAAATTTGGTGGGAGAAGTTGTAGGTCTAAATCCTGTCTCGCCCACCCGGTTGAAAAGAAGACAAATTTAAGCACAATAAGTGTAGGCCGGGGTGGTGTACGCGGTGTGCACGGATCTCTGAAAAAGATCAGGTCGCAGTTCAACTCTGCGCCCCGGCACAAAAAATGTAAAATTTCAAAGGAATTTGTACGTTGCGGGTGTCGTATAATGGTTATTATGTGATCTTGCCAAGATCAAGAAGGCGGTTCGACTCCGCTCACCCGCTCATCCGCCTTTGGCGAGATGAGCGAGGCTCGTCCGCCCGCTTCGCCAAGCGAAGCGAGGCGAGAAGGGCGGCCCGCTCTAATAACCGGTTTAAGCCGGTTTTTAGCTTAAATGGGCCCCTTTAAAAACCCTTGACACCCTTCCCAAAACCGGCTAAGATGGGGAAATCCTCCTTTTGGAGGACTTTAAAATGGAATCTGATAGTAAACGCCTTCCCGCCCTAGGCGGGAGGAAAATTCCTCTCTTAGGGGCCCTGGTTATCCTGTTTTGTCTAAGCTTTTCCCCAGTATCCGCCCCTTCCCATCTCGCCGAGGCCGAGGCTGGTTTTATAGTTGCCCAGCCAGCTCTTTCGGCAACAGAAACCCCGGTAATCCAGGAAAACTCATTTTTAACCGCCGGTAGCCATTATCTGCCTGAAAGCGAAGTTATTGTCTTAGAAACGATCCCAGTCACTGTCACCGCCTATTCTAGCTCTATTTGGGAAACTGACGATACTCCTTATTTGACCGCTGCTGGCACCCTTACCCGTGACGGCGTGGTCGCTAGCAATTTACTGCCTTTTAATACCAGAATTCGAATACCTGAATATTTTGGAGAAAAGATTTTTTGGGTAGAGGATAGGATGAACCAGAGGATGGGAGACTTCCAAATCGACGTTTGGTTCCCCTCGAGCTACCAAGCCAGGCTTTTCGGCGTCAAATATACCTATATTGAAACTTTGCAGTAATTCTCAACAAGCCCCGGCCTCGTTGTTATCACAAAACCCGCTCGTTAGAGCGGGTTTTGGTTTTCAATGTTTGATATGTTTTTTTAGCGCCATTAAAATTTGGGATTTAGATACGGCCTTGTCATTTCCATAGGTTCTGCATGAAACTGAAGAATTAAGCAAACAAGAACAATCGTCGCAATGATCTGATTTCGGTTTTGAAGCAGAAGGAATGTAAGATTCTAAATCTGTGCCATCTAGCAAGATGGTGGGAGATTCCTCTATTTTCCTTCTTGGTAATTTCTGTTTTTTGACTACTATCTCAAAATCTCTATGTGTTCTCTTGAATTGGTTGATTGCCTCGTTTAAATTATCTTCACTCATCGCGCACCGGCTGCAGACCTTGTCGTCAAAATATAAAAAGGTAATGTTGATTTTCCTCATAATGCCGCGGGTGGGACTCGAACCCACATGAATAAGTGGTGCCGGGGGCGGGAATCCAACCCGCACGGGATTTCTCCCAAAGGATTTTAAGTCCTTCGTGTCTAGCAGTTCCACCACCCCGGCGTATTGTTATATCGATTATGAGACCTGGGCGGCCCCGAACAATTCTTCGCTTCGCTCAGAATATACGGGGCAAGGATTCGTACCTACAATTTTTTTACCCCATTATAAAATCTTGGCTTCTTTAAGGCCGGGATGGGACTCGCACCCATGTAAAACGGTTTTGCAGACCGTTCCCTAGCTTCTCGGGCACCCGGCCAAATTTTTATACGGGGCAGACCGCTTCCTATGTTTCTCGGACACCGGACCACCTGTTATTGACCTATTATTGATTCATTTTACCGCTTTTCCGAGGTTTTTTCAACATTGGCTTTTCTTTCACTTGTTCGAGCAGTTCTTCGATTCTACCCGCTTTAATCGTCTCTTTTTCCTGAGAGAAAATCAAGCGAGGCACCGGCCTCATTCTCAGCTTCTCATTTAACTCCTGCTGAAGAAAATAAATCTGGGAATTGAGAATTTTGGCGGCTTGGACAAAAAAACTCTCCGGAAAAACACTCAAAAACACCCTGGCGACGCTCAAATTGGAGGCCGTTTCCACCCGGGTGATCGTCGCCAAGACATTGCTCGGAAACTCAATTTCTCTCAAAATGATCTGGCCGAGCTCCTTTTTTATCAGCTCGTTGAGCCGCAAAATCCTTTTTGTCATCAAAGCCTAGTTTATTCTAATTCTGCCTTGTGCTTTTCTTCCTCAAAGGCTTCAAGAATATCTCCTTCAACAATTCTTGCCCCGCCTTCAAAAAGAATTCCGCACTCCCTCCCCTTTGCCGCAGAAACCACGTCTTTCTTATTCTCCTGAAGAGAAACCAGTTTTCCCCGGCCGAGACTTTGTTCCTCGTGCCAAACCTCGAGCTTTGCCCCTTTCTTTATCTCTCCTTCAATCACTTTGCCGCCGATAATCTGCCGGTTTTTGTCTGTTTTAAAGATCGCCAGAACTTTCAGCCTGCCGACCGTTCTTCTCTCGGTTTCCAAATCCAAAGCGTTCTCCATCAACTGCCTGACAGCTTTGGCCAGGGCGTAGATGATCTCGAACGACAGAATCCTCGTCTTTAGCCTTTCTTTTACGGCCAGAGCGGTTGAGTTCGTCTTCACCCTAAAAGCGACAACAACCGCCTTGCCGGCTTCAGCCAGCTTGACGTCGCTCTCGTTGACTTCGCCGACGCCCTTATTTAAAATCCTCAAAACGATCTTGTCGTGCGGAAAGCCGGCCAAGACTTCTTCGATCGCCTCCAAAGACCCTAAAACGTCTGCCTTCAAAATCAGGTTCAAAGCCTTTTTGCCTTCTTCGATAAGGATGATCGGAGAGTCTGCAGATTTCCTTTCCTTCTTCTGAACATAAAGCTTGGCTTCGTCAATGCCGGGAAAGATCTTGACCTTGTCGCCGACCTGGGGAACGCTTTCTAAGCCCAGAATCACTACCGGCATTGAAGGCAAAACTTCTGTCAAAGAAAGCCGCTGAAAATCCTCCATCGCCTTTATCTTTCCGCAGGTGGTCTGCGTCCCAATCACATCTCCGATTCTTAATTTGCCTTCCCTCAAAAGAATTGTCGCTACCGGCCCCCTCAGGCTGTCGAGATAGGCCTCGATGACGACTCCTTCGGCGGGCTTGCCTGAGTCGGTCTTTAGATCCGCCATCTCCGCCATTAAAAGAATCATTTCCAGCAAGGCGTCTATGCCTTTGCCGGTTTTTGCCGACACCTCAACGAAAGGAGTCTTCCCGCCCAGAGATTCAACCTGGATTCCCTCTTTCATTAATTCCTGTTTGATCTTTTCGGGGATGACTCCCGGCAAATCAACTTTATTGAGGGCGATCATCAAACCGATTCCCGCTTTTTTGACGTGACCGATTGCTTCTTTGGTCTGAGGCTGGATGCCGGCAATGCTGTCTACTACTAATATGGCGATGTCGGCGACTTTTGCCCCCCTTGACCTCATGGCTGAAAAAGCCTCGTGTCCGGGAGTATCAATAAAGGTAATTTTCTTGCCATCGACTTCCGCTTCGTAGGCGCCGACGTGTTGGGTAATGCCGCCCGATTCCTTTTCGGCCACGTGGGCTTTTCTGACGGCGTCCAAAATGCTAGTTTTCCCAGAGTCGACGTGGCCCAAAACGACCACGATCGGTGGCCGCGAAACTAATCCCGTATTATTGTCCTTTTCTTCAGCCATTGAATTCTACCGCTTTTTTAAGAACTTCTTTTTCTTCATCAGACAATTGATAACTGGATTTACCTTTCTCAACCGCTTTGGCGTAAACACGATTGCCCTCGCGCGAAAATAGGGAAGTGACGATAAAACCGTTGCTGTTGGCGTCTAGAATCGCCAGAGAAAAACTCTGATCAGACCCCACTCCTTCAAACGGATTATACCTGACAAAACCGATTTTCTGAAAATGCGACTGGCTGGCGATTTTTAATTTCTCCAGCCCCGATTTTAAACCGTTTATATCGCCTTCCAGTCTTCTTAACTCGCTGATAACTTCTTTTAAATCCTGGGGTTCTTTTTTTTGTTTTTTAAGAAAGTTAAACATATTTTTAAGTTGGCGGCGAGGGTGAGATTCGCCATGTCATCCGACCGGGCGTGGGGTCGGATGACCCCACGAACTCACACTAACGGAGGGTGCAGGATTCGAACCTGCAAGGGATTGCTCCCACTGGTTTTCGAAACCAGCGCATTGCCGTTCTGCCAACCCTCCAATACTCCGACACCTCGCCTCACCCTACGTCTAAAATTAGTTTAGTGGACCCGCGGGGAGTCGAACCCCGAATTTATCCATGCCATGGATACGTGTTGCCATTATACTACGGGCCCTCCTAATTCAATTTCAAATCATACCAGATTTCTGGTATTTTACAATACTTTTACTAAACTCAAAAAGTTTAAGACCCGGCCTTAAATCATTGTTTCGATAAACTCACGATCGTGAGTTTATCGATTGATTTTGTTCGGGCATAATCTCACTAACGGCCGCATGTACTATTATGCCAAAAAGCGGAGGAGATTAAATTGTACCTTAACGGTTTTCAATGTACGACAGTAAGTTCGAATCCACATTTCTCCATGGGGTTCAATTCCAAATCATGCCAGATTTTTGGTATTTTACAATACTTGTGGTAGATTAAAATCATGAAAGAAATTGAGGTAAAATTTAAAGTTTCCCGTCCTGAAATCATCCGAAAAGCGTTAGAAAAAGCTAAAGCTAAGTTTTTGGGCCGGGCTTTTGAAAGAACTGTTAAATTTGACACCCCAGATGACTATCTCCGCCGGCACAACCTTTGGATAAGAACTAGAACCGGTTTTAAAAACGTTTTAACCATGAAAGAAAAGATTGGCCGTGACAACAAGAAATTCAAACAAAGAGAGGAAACAGAGTTGGAGATTTCCGATGTCCAAAGAATGGGATGGATCCTAAAACGCCTAGGATTTTCTAAAACACTGGTGATGGAAAAATACCGCGAAAAGTGGCGCTTAAAGAATACCGAAGTTGTCTTAGACAAATTGCCCTTTGGCAACTTTATCGAAATCGAGGGCAACCGGAAATCAATCGAAAAGACAGAGAAAATCCTCGGGCTGAAACCGCAAGAAAGGATTGTTCTTACTTACTGGCATTTGTGGGAAGAAATCCGCCAAAGAAAGGGAATCAAAAACAAAAACATCGTCTTTAAAAACCGGCCAAGCGAGACTAAATTAATACTAGTGCCCCCACCAGGAGTCGAACCTGGATTTAGAGTTTAGGAAACTCCCGTTCTGTCCATTAGACTATGGGGGCGGATTTTAATTCTGGCATTAATCTAGCATAATTTTTTACTGGCGGCAACGAGAATTTACTGGTAGAATAAATTTATGAACTTAGATTCCTTAGTCATCAGAGCGATAAAAAAGGCTTTGCCGGCGGTCGTTTCCATTGTCGGCAACCAAGAGCTTCCGAGAAAAAAAAGAGAGGGTTCCCAATTTTGGGGTCTTTTGGAGGATAAAAAGACGCCTTTTAACATATCTTCCCAGTTGAAGAGAAGCGGGCGGAAAATCAGTTCCGGCTCGGGATTCATCGTCACCGGCAACGGCGTTGTCGCTACCAATAGCCACTTAATATCTCCGCTGGTACAAGAATACCGGGTGATCCTGAACTCCGGCGATGAATTCACGGCCAAGATTATGGCAACCGACTTTCTCAACGACCTCGTTTTCTTAAAAGTTGAAGCCAAAAACCTGCCGATAATCGAGCTGGGCGACTCTGAAAAACTGGAACTCGGCCAGACCGCTATTGCTATGGGCACGGCTCTCGGAGAGTTCCAGAACTCGGTTTCGGTCGGCGTCGTTTCCGGACTCAGTCGGTTTATCTCTGCCAAAAGCATGATCTCTGGCCGAGTCTCAAAATTAAGAGGTTTGATTCAGACCGACGCCGCCATTAATCCCGGAAACTCAGGCGGTCCCCTGGTTAATCTAGAGGGCAGAGCCATTGGCATCAACACCGCTTTGGTTTTCGGAGCCGAAAACATCGGCTTTGCCATCCCCGTTAACCACCTTAAAGAAGATATTCGAGAGATCCAGAAATACGGCAGAATCCGCAAGCCATTCCTCGGAGTCAGATACCTTTTGCTCAACAAGGTCTTGCAACAGAGGAATAGCCTGCCCGTTGATTACGGCGCCCTGGTGGTTTCCGAAGACGTGCCGGACGATCAAGCCATTATTCCCGGCAGCCCGGCGGAAAAAGCCGGTCTCAAGGAATTCGATATCATTCTTGAATGCGACGGCAAAAAAATCACTGAGAAAAAACCTTTGGAAGAAATTCTCCGAACTCTAGAATCGGGAAAGGAAATCAGTCTAAGGGTTCTTCGACAAGAAAAAGAGATTCTCTTGAAAACAAGACTGGAAGAAAAAAATTAGATCTCCCACGAGAAAAAACAGCCTAAAGGGCTGCTTTTGTGTCTTGATCAATGAATCTTATATTAGATTAGAAAAGTTTAATAGCGTTTAGGATATTCGATGCCCAAGATCGAAAATTCCAGAGCTTTCTGTTTTCATTCAATTTCTCCCTAAGGATAGAGTCTAAATTATAAAGATCCTTTTCGTAAAGCTTAATTAAGCGTATCCTGTGTTTTTTACAGATACCTATCTTTTTCCTAACGATTTCATTGTAATGTAAAGATATATTGGGAGCGTTAATCAGTCCGAAAAACTCAATAAAAATATTCTCGACAACGAAATCGCATCTATAATTACCTTCGGGATATTTTTCTTCTCTTGTGTGCGAGACGCCGTTTTCAAAAAGCCAATCGTCGATAATGACTTCTGAAATCGATCTACACGAGTGACCGTCCTTCGCACGAATATTCTGCGCAGCAAACCATCTATCATTCGGCTCGTATCCCGCCTTCTTTATCGCGTTATTCCAACTGCCAAAATAATCGCGATAAGTCATATGGTCGGGATAAATACGGCTGTGAGAAAACTCGTTTTTAGTGGGAATACGCCCGTGTTTCTCAACAAACTCCCTGATTATTAGAAGAAGCTTCTCTTTAGTGTATATTCTGCGAGCCTCGGCAGATTTCTTTTCTATTTCTGGCGTTTTGCCTAATTCAAGATTTTTTAGAGAACTAGGGTTCCGACCACAAGACAAAGTCCGTGGCTTAACAAAAATCTTATAATAATTAAGCCATCTTTTGACGCTAGTATGGGTGACGCGAAAAATATCGGCGATTTCACTTTGGGTATAATTCTTTTTCCAATATAGCTCATATAATAGTTTTTTCGCCGGTCTTTTAAGCGACGGGGTTTTTCTAGGATTCAATCTTAAAATCCGAGAAACCAGAGAGTAAAATGGGGGGCCAAAGGAATTTGCATCCTCTCTTAAGGTTCCACAAACCTTAGTGCTACTATTACACCATGACCCCCATATATATTTTAGTATCCTGACTCCATTTTTACTCTTTCTTCGTTTATTTTTCCAGGCGCATTGGCAGGATTTATTGCAAAAATATGTCTTTGTCTTTAATTTTCTTTTCAGATCACTGGCTGTTCTGTAAACCCCCTTACCACAGTAAGCACAGATTACATATTTCCCCGTTTTTCTACTTTCGTTTCGGCATTTACCAGAACAATACCTTCCCCAATTATGCTTTAAAAAGTAGGGTTTTGGGAAAAACTCTTTACCACAAATTTGGCAACTGACTCCGACGCCATTGCTCTTTTTTCTCATTATTTAATTATACACCGAGGCGGGGAAAAAGCAAAAGACCAAGCCTGTGGAACAGTTCAAATTCATATCGAGAACACCACACGTTCTGGCACTACTGTTACACCACGGCCGTCGTATTTTTCGCCTTCATTTTACGCTTTTCGCTTTTCGCTTTACGCTTCCTTATGCCCCCAGAAGGAATCGGACCTTCATCACAAGTTTACCTGCCCGCCGAACATTGCCCCTGGGAGGAGTCGAACCTCCATGTCCAGCTTAGAAGGCTAGCGTTCTATCCGTTGAACTACAGGGGCGGCTTTGGCAGGCGGGGAAAACTTGTGCTTTATCCATTAAGCTATGGGGGCTCTATACAAAATTTCTTGCGAAATTTTGTCGAGCCCGACGAAATTCCCAAAGGGAATTTCGTATAGGGCTGACTCAATTTTAAATTCAAAACTACCTTATCACGATCCCGATATATTTTCAAGAAAACTTCCCGGCTACTCGCTTTTTGGCAAAAACGGGTTTGGATAGGCTTTATCGTCAATCTTATCGAGTTTTTCCTGGCGGACCTGCCAAGTTTCTAAAATGCTTTGGAGCAATTGCCTTTCGAAAATTGGCGGCTCCGGCGAATCCGAAATCTGGCGCTGAGAAAGAATGACATATTTAAGGGAAAAGGCGGCCCCGGCGGCAATGGCAAAGAAAATCATAATTGCGAAAAAAAGAAACGCCCTGTTCCCAACAGTCCAGGGAATCTGCTTTAAAAACTCTAAAAACTTCTTGAACTTTTCTCTGCTGATAACTTTTGATAAATCCGTCATTGTTCCGTAAAGACTTTTATTAAAAAGCTGGCTTCGACTTCCGGCGGCAATTCGTTTTTTTCGTCGAGAAGCTTCTCCCGGCTCAGATTGAGCTCTAAAACCTGCATTAGATACTGGCTATTCTCCATTTTATCCAAAAACTTAAGGAAATTCTCCGGCTTGCCTCGCCCGGAAACCCGAAAGGCGATTGACGGCCAGCTACTTTTATCCGAACGAGAAGACGCAGACGGGCTGATTTTTATCCCAAAGCCGGCTTCCCGAGAAGCCTTTTCTAAAACGTCCAAAAAGGCTATTGGCACTTTGGCGTCGACAAAAACAGCGTCGATTCTCTCGATCTTCTGAAGATAGATTCGGTAATCCCGATCCAAGCTTTTAAAGCTTTCTTCCTGTTTTTCAATCAAGAAAAACTCTTTTTTGAGAGAAGAAAGCGCCTCGGTATCGCTGATTATCGTTCTGACTGGGAAAAAGACTATAAAAGCCGCCAAGCTAAAATCGATCAGGCCGAAAATAAGGTTCAATGAATACTTTTTCTGAAAAATACTTTTATTCATTTAATCTCGAGGTTCAAATAAAATTCGATATTTTCCGGCGAAACCCAGTTGATCGGCGGGAAATCAATATTGGCGAAAACCCGGCTGCCTTCGAGACTACTCTTGAAAGCCAAAAGATCATCCCTCTTTGGCGCATAGCCGGTGAGGCTGACCTTTCTCAATTCCGGTTCCTGATGGAAAGAAAAGCTGGTCAGATAGCTCCCCTGAGGCAGATTTTCGGAAATCGTCTCAAAAACCCCTGCCAGAGAAACCTGTTTTTCATAAAAAGACTTTATTTCTCCGAGATTTTCATTCAGGTTTTTTATATTGGTCTGGAAATTCGAAATCGCCGCCACGTCCACTTCTTTTTGTCTCTGGGAAAAGTTTATCTTTTCTGAATCAATCTCGCCGCCGAGATAGACTTTAACGGAAAAAAGGATGAAAAGATTAGAAAGCAAAAACAGCAAGATTCCGATTTCAAATATTAAAATTAATTTCAGTTTCTTTCTGGAAAGATTCTCCTTTTTTTCTTGTGGTGGCAAAAGGTTTATCATTCCTTTAATCTTGATCTGTAATCATGCCTCTCAGGGCCAGGCCGAGAACATTGGCGTAAGCCAAAGATCTCCGCAGATATTCTTCAGGAACTCTGGACTGGGGTTCCGGCAAGATATTCACCCAGGGATTGCCGAAAGTAACCGAGACCCCCAGCTCCCTGGCAAGATACTTGTCCAATCCTTTAAGATTAGCTCCTCCCCCGGAGAGAAGGACCTGGGTGACTTCTTGCCTGGCCAACGGCAGATGTTCATGGCTGGCATGAGAGTAGCAGAAATCGAGGAATTTTTTGATCTCCGCCGTCAATTGCTCCAAAAAAGGGGCCAGAGCCTTCAAGACCCTATGGTCGTCGAGGATTTCCCTTTCCAGCTCAAAATCTCCTGTTTTTTCCTGCAATTGAACCTTGGTTTTTGCTTCCAGGCCGTAATTCATCTGGATTCTTTTGGCCTCGTCTCGGCTTATTTTCAATTCTAAAGCAATCGCTTTTGTCAGTTCTTCGGAAGAAAAGGAAACCGAGTTGACAAATCTGATCGTCCTTCCGGAAAAGATTATTAGAACCGTCCTGGTGGCGCCAAAATCTATCAATAAAATAGACCTCGTACTTATCCAGTTTTTCACCAGGGCGCGGCTGATCGACAGCGATTCGATGTCAACGGCAAAAGGATTCAGGCCGGCCATTTTCAGAGTCCGGATATAGGAATCGACGAGTTTCTGGGGAACGGCTCCCAGCAGAACGTCGCAATGGTCCAGATGATCAACCAGGGGCTCGACCGCCTCGAAATCAAGATAGGATTCTTTGATCGGGATCGGAATGTGGTTTTCCGCTTCAAACGGAACCGCTTTCCTCAATTCTTCGGGAGTCATTTTCGGAAGCTGGATTATCCGCAAAAAGGCTCTTTCGTCGGGCAGAGAAAAAATCACTTCTTTTGTCCTTATCTTTTCTCCCTTCGCTTTGGCCAGCGACTGATTAATGATTTTGGCTAAAGCCACCTCGTCTTTTATATCTCCGTTATCGACAAGGCCTGGGGGAATCGGTTCTTCGCCAAAACAGGCTAGGTCAAATTCCCTGCCCCTGATTTTAAGTTTGGCAATCTTCACGGAAAAATCAGAAATGTCGATCCCGAATGCCTCTGTTTTTAAATCTAATAGACCGGGCATCTTGAAAGCGTTATTGGATTTCCTGCCAATCCCTTGTTTGCCAGCCGCTGCCGGGACCGGTGGAAAAGTTGCTGTTAATCAGACCCTCCTCGTAAACAATCTCTGCATTATTTTCTAATTTCAAAGCAAAACCGGATATCTCTTTAAACTTAGCATTATTTTCCACTTTTATTAATCCTTGCAGGGCAAAAACGATCGATTGGGCTTCATCTTTATTGACGTTGTTCGAAATCAGAATGGCCGGATCGGCCGGATTCACGGATTTGTTCGTCGAAATCAAAAGCAGATAACCCCCGGCAGAGTCCTCGGTAATAGTATTATTGCCCAAAGAAATCTTGCCCTGGTTCTCTTGGTCTTGAGGATTGTCGGCGATGACGGCAAAGCCGACTCCGGCATCGCTTTTCAGCTTGATTTTGACATTATTACTGGCCAAAATCTTCCCGGTCACCCAAACGGATCCGGAGATTATCACCGGATTGCTCTGGCTGTCGCTGGGAAAAGTCAGATCGCCCTCAATTTTCATCGGCCCGATCGCGGTTCCCGACTGCGGCTGGTAATTCCCATAGATCAAACTTCCGGCTTCGGCCGCTGCTTCCCATTCCTGAATTTGCGCCAAAGAAATCGGCAATCCCTTACTCGCGGGATCAGAGCTGCCGGGATGTTTGATGCCCGCCACCTGGGTCTGCTGATCGATATTTTGGTAATAAGCATCCCGACCGATTGAAGATTGAACAATGGTGTTGGCTCTGGCGTCAACGCCAACAGCGACATTGTTCAAAAACGTCGGCCCCTCGCCGCCCATTATGGTTTTGAAATCAAGATCACCATTGACATTATCCCAAACCGGGGTCTTAACCGACCAATCGCTGCTGTATTTAGCCGTGCCTAAAGTATAACCATCGCTGGAATCCTTGCCCCAAACCCAATAATTGCTATCGTCTCGGGAAACATCAATCATCAACCAATAGACTTGGCCAGCGGAAAGAAGGGGAGCCGGGTCAAAACTGACGTCAACCCAAGAATAAGTGCCGGTGACTTTTGAGGCCCGCAAAGTGCCCGATCCCGAAACCGTTTTACCGGGTTTGCCGTTGTTATCAGATAAAATTCTGACTGTTTGGTCGGGAGGAGAGCCGACTTTTTTTAGGTAAAAACTGGCTTTATTCAAGGTTTTGGAAACCGAAGGAATAAATTTCTGAGCCGTGTCTAAATAGTAAATCTCTCCTTTTTTCAGCCCAAAATCGAAATCAGAATCCTTGACCGTCCATTCCTGATCCGGCTCGCCGGCCAAACTTCCTGCCACCCAGGCATCGCCGGTAATCTGAGAAGAAGATCCGGCTCCCTCAATGCTCCCATTGGAATAAACATTGCCAATAACTTTGGTGTTGCTGGCCATAACTATACCTCCTTTGTCAACCTGGGCTCCATAGTGAAAGGAGACGGTTGTGCTTTCTGTATTCAAAACCGCGCCCACGGCCTTGACTCTCTGAAGGGCGTTGCCGACAGCCTTAATGGTTTTAAGGTTGCCGTCGCTGGTGATACTCAAAGAAACAGATCCCAACCCGGCGTTGAAATCATAGGTGGCTTCGTACTTCTTGTTCTTTTTAATCCTGAAGATGGCGTCTTCTAGGCCGGCTTCAGCGATAAAAAAGGCTTGTGAAGATTTGACGACATTTTTGGAAATCTCAATCCGGCTGCGGAACAAAGCGTAAAGACTGGTGCTCATGACCGCCATTGTCGTCAAGACCAGAATCGTCAGGTAAAAAGCAGCGAAACCGTTTTTGGATTCTCGAATCATGGTTGCTTTTAATAGCTTCTAGGAGAAGCTACCGAATTTAAAACTATGGTCGCCTGATTGTCCGAGATTTTTGGGTTATTAAAATCGATCTCCAGATCAATCTCAAAAGAATCTTTCTGGTTTGTCACCAGCCTCGTAAACCTCAGCTTTTTGACCCTGACTTTACCCGAGGTGACGGCTAAAGGATCTTCTCCTTCCTTTTTCAGACAGAGTCGGCTCTGGCAGAGATAGAAATCGACAAAAGCAGTTGTCTCTCCTGCAGGCAGGTACTTAGCCGTTTCCAGAGAAAGCTGGCCTGAGTCCGAATCAAAAACGCTGGTAGGCAGATAAGCCTTTTTTGCTTCCCTGATCTCTTGCAAAATGGCTCCCATGGCTACCCTTCCGTTGTCGGCGACTTCCTGGATCGCTCTCGCTTTTCTCTGGCTCCTGAATGCCCACAAAAACAAACTGGAAACGGCGCCGATGATGACCGCCAAGACCGCAATGTAGACGACCATTTCCAGAAGCGTAAAACCTTTTTTGGGTTTTGGAATCATTGCCCCGTAGGAAATTAAAATATTTCCGTGGTTAATAATTTAATCATTAGTTATTTTGCTTAAACAAGGCTTAAAAGATTTTGATGGGTTTTCTGGATAAAATATTTTATGAAATTATGTTTTAGCATCTTTTTCCGAAGTCATTGCTAAAACTAATGTAGAAACCTTTCATCTTTCTGGCTCTCTGGAACATAAACGCAAAACATAATCATTTCCTACGGGGATTGCCAGTTGGTAAGATAGGTAAATAAAGAAATCTGGTGGCTCCTGCTTTTTTCCTGCCAGGAAACAATTACGGTCACTTTTTTTGTCTCCGGGTCTTTTGTCCCGCCCGAATCAACAATGTTGTCGCTGGCGTCCCGAAAAGCGTCGCCGAAAACGACTTCTCTTGAAAAGCCGAGAATACTTTCTTCCCCCTGAGCCAACTGCCATTGTTTAGGGATATCCGTCGTCTTCCGGAAATGATATGGGGTTCCGGCCAAAACTGCTCCCAAACCGTTAATATTCCAACTGGTGCCGTCGCGGAAATTCCTGGTTATCTCAATAGCGCCCCTGGCAAGAGCTTCGGCCTGAACCGTTTTTCTCGAGAGAACGGATCCCGCTAAAGAAAAGCTGACAACGCCGATCAAAGCGGTCAAGGCGATGCTGATTATAAAAACGACTATTAAGATCTCGACGGCCGAAATTCCGGCTTTTCCTTTGAATGAATTAAACGCCATATTATTGGACTAGTGGATCTGAAACGAAAATTGAACTGCCTTTGGCCAAAAGCCCCTGGATATCATAGCCGACCAGATTCGGAGAAGGAGAAGCATCGCCAGAGATGTCGATTTTCAAGGCTTTACTATTTTCTTCAAGGCTTCGATGGATGCAAAACTGGGTTCCGGATTCGTTTAATCTGTGTGTGTGGATTTTGATCTTTTGGGAAGAGCTGTCGACGACAACCTCGTCTTCCCAATAAATCTGGCCGTTCTGGAGATTTTCGGCGATATTAATCTCTTTTTTGATTTCTGAAAGGCCATTGTTGAAAGTCAAAACCAGTTTTTCGGCAGTAAGATTGATCTGCCGGCTGTAGTCCAGATGAACATGGCGGGAATCCTTCACCCTTTCGGCCTGGGAGGGAAACATTATCGACGACAGCTGAACCTGGCCGGAACCGCTGACATAGATAGTTTTGGTTTTGCCCTGGTCTGCTTTGAGCCTCAAAGAAAGGCTGCCTATGTTTGCAGTCGTTCCCCTGATCCTGCCGAAAACCACTTCAGAGCCTCCGCCTTCAAGATCAATTTGGAAAAACTCAACTCTTTTCGACAGCTGGTAAACCTTGTCAGACGCAGGCTCTCTCTGGACAAAACTGATTCCTTTGAATAAAGTATGGGTTTGCCCGCTAAAATAGACTCCCCATGAATCTCTCCCTTCTGAGGCCATGGTCTTGCTCTGGGCCAGCCTCAAAACGCTCATAATCTCTTCTGCGTTATTGCTCAGGCTCAAGTTTTCTTGAAAACCACGAAGAGCAGGAACGGTCAAACCCAAGAGCAGAACAACGGTTCCTAAGATTATCAAAAACTCCAAAAGGGTAAACCCCGCACCACTTTGCGCAAAATCTCCAAAGTGGTACGGGGTAAACTCGACAGACGACCGAATTATTTTCTTCATTGAAAACTATTAAAGCGCTTCCAGCATTGAATACATCGGCTGAATCATAGAAATGGCAAAAAAGCCAACAGCAGCGCCAACAACCAGCATTAAGAGGGGTTCGATCACCGAGGCCAGATTTTTAGTGGCATTACTAACCTCGTCTTCAAGAAAAGTGGCTAGCTGGTCGAGAATCTGGGAAGTTTCGCCGGTCTCCTCGCCGACTTCGATCATCTGGATCACGATCGGCAGATAAAGATTATTATACGGTTTTAAAGACTCGGATAGCTTTACTCCTTTCTTGGTTTCCTCCACTGCCTTTAATAAAGACTCTTTAAAATAGACGTTATTAAGGGTTCCAGAAATGATCTCCAAAGATCTGACCAGAGGGACACCGGATCCTGTCAAAGATCCGAGAGTCCTGGCAAAATTGGCCGAGCTCGTCTCCCTGATCAATTTGGAAACCACCGGAATTTTCAAAGAGATTTTATCAAAAAGTTTTTTGCCGGCTTTCAGTTTTAAAACCTGGCGCAAAAGGAAAACCAGGGCAACAATCCCTAATGGTATCATATACCAATATTTTTGCGCCGAAGTCCCCAGCCAGATCACTACCCTGGTTGTAAAAGGCAGGGTCAATTCCAGCTCGGCAAAAGTTTCGGCCAGCTGGGGAACGACGATAATCAGCATTAGAAAGCCGATTCCGATCATCGCCGAAAGGATCACCGCTGGATAAATCAGGGCACTGACGATCTTTGACCTCAAGTCCTGTTCCTTTTCCAGCTGCCTGGCTAGATTGTTTAAAACTTGCTCTAGGGTTCCCGATTCCTCACCGATCTTAATCATATTCTGGAAAATCTCCGGAAAGATCTCCGGGTATGCCCTCATGCTCTCTGAAAGATTTTTTCCCCGGATCACTTCTTCTTGTATTTCCAACAGAGCTTTTTTGAACTGTTTGCTCTTGGCCTGCTGGGCCAGAGTATTGATGGCTCTCGGCAGAGAAACCCCGGCCAAGGCCATCATCCTCAAGTTGCGGATGAAAAATATCTTGTCTGAAATGCCAACTCCTCTTTTAAAAGATAGCGGGGATTTGCCGGCCCCTTGGGGTATTTCCGCTTCGAAAGAAACCAAAAACAAACCTTCTTGGCGAAGGGCGTTAGCTAAATCGGTTTCGTCCTTGGCGTCGAGGAATCCGGTCTTCGTTACGCCGCTTTGAGATTTGGCAATATAAGAATACTTAGCCACTAGTGTTTGGCGTCTAGTGAATCAGCGTCTGGTTAACTTGGCGCTAGACCCTAGACGCTAATTAACTATTCGATAATTACCCTTAAAACTTCTTCGATGCTGGTAATTCCCTGAGCCGCTTTGACAAAACCGTCCTCAATCATCGTTATCATCCCTTCTTTCTGGGCCTGCTCCTGGACCTGGTCTGCCGTGGCCTGCTTGACGATAAGTTCTTTGATTGGAGGAGTGACGACCAAAACTTCATAGATGCCGAGTCGGCTTCGGTAGCCGTCGGGGTAGTCTTTTGAAGGCTTGGGGCGATAGAAACTGATGTCTTCCCAGCCGGCTCCCGGTTTTACTATTTTCTCCTCTTTGAGAATCTTTAAGATCTTGCTTAAATCGCAATACTTTTCCAAGCTTTCAAGTTCTGCCGATTTGAAGTTATAAGCGGTTTTGTCGTCGGTCAGCCGGCGGACTAGCCTCTGGGCCAGGATGACATTGACGGTGGACGAAATCAGAAACGGCTCGACTCCCATGTCGATGAGGCGGGGGACGGCCCCCGAAGCCGAATTAGTGTGAATGGTTGACAAAACCAGATGTCCAGTCAGAGCGGCATTGATTGCCAGGCCGGCGGTTTCGTTGTCCCTGATTTCTCCGACCATAATAATGTCGGGGTCTTGCCTGACCAAAGACCTCAATCCCGAAGCAAAAGTCAGGCCGATCTTGGAATTTACCTGGGTCTGATTGGCCCGAGGAATGCGGTATTCGACCGGATCTTCAACCGTGGAGATGTTCACCTCGGGAGTGTTGAGAATCTCCATCATCGAGTAAAGAGTGGTGGTTTTACCGCAGCCGGTGGGGCCTGTCACCAGAATCATGCCAACCGGCCTTCGGAGACCAGTTTGGATTTCCTCTAAAGCTTCTCCTCTCAAGCCCAGCTCGTCTAAGGTCAAAGCCCTGGTGTTTTCCGCCAAAAGCCTCATGACCACTTTCTCGCCGTCGAAAACCGGCAAGATTGAAACGCGGATGGAATACTTATAATCTTCGGTTTCCGCCTTAAACCGGCCGTCTTGAGGAAGCCGGTGCTCATCCAGCTTCAAGTTGGCCAGAACTTTGATTCTGGCGATAGTGCCCGGCAAAACTTTTTTGGGCAGAACCATCGCTTCTCTTAAGATGCCGTCGATCCGGTAGCGAACCAGAACCTCTTTTTCAAACGGCTCGATGTGAATGTCCGAAGCCCGCTGTAGGATCGCGTGCTTCAAAAGAGTGTCAACGATCTTGATGATCGGCAGTTCCTCGGCTGCTTTCTCGAGTTCGATTTCTTCCGGAATATTTTCTTCCTTGACCGACTTGATGACCCCGGCCTCTTTCTGGATAATCGACCCGAATTCAGCTTCAAGGCTCTGATGATATTGTCTGATGGCGTTTTTGACGCTTTCAACCGTGGTTAAACGGGGCTGGATTTTTAAATTGGCTTTCCTCTTGATGAAATCAATGGTTCCCAGGTCGTCCGGATCAAGCATGGCCACTTCCAGGTTGCTGCCTTTTTTCCTGAAAGCGATAATGTTATGTGTTCTAGCAATCGGCTCAGGGATAATCCTCAGAATCTCGGGATCGATCTTCTCTTTCTCCAAATTGACAAAGGGAATACCTAAAATGTAAGCCTCGAGTTCGGCCAGCTGTTCTTGGGTGATCAGCCCATGGGAGATCAAAACGTCGCCGATCCTCTGATTGGTTTCCCGGCTTATTCTCTCCACCTCGTCGAATTGCCTTTCCTTGATTAGGTTGGCGTCTAAGAGAAAAGCTTTCAGTTGTTGAGGTTCGACTCTCATGGGTTATTCGCTTAAGGCTTTCTTCACTTTTTCAATGACTTCCTCGAGAGTATGATCTGCCTTGACTAGATAGGTCGTCGCTCCCAACTCTAAGGCTTTTTCGATGTTTTCCAAGTCTCCAAGATTGGTGAGAATAATGACCGGAATCCCTCGAGTTTGCTGATCCTCTTTGAGGCTCTTTAAAACTTCCAAACCATTGAGTTTTGGCAGAATCAAGTCGAGAATTATCAAGTCCGGTGTTTCGCTTTTGGCAAGCCTTAGGCCGACCTCGCCGTCGGTAGCCGAAACTAACTGGCAACCTTCGCTGCGCAGAGTGTCTCCAAAAGTCTTTTGGAGAGCTGCTTCGTCTTCGATTAATAAGATCTTTTTCATGAATTTTCTTCGACGGCCGAAACCGTCGTTGTTCTCTTTTTTATTTAATTGGTAGGGCAAACCAGAAAGTAGAGCCCGTGTTTTCGTCGGAAACAAAACCAATCTTTCCGCCAGATCTCTTGATTATCGCCCTGGCAATGTAAAGACCGAGGCCGGAGCCGTGAGCTTGGGCTTTCAGGGCTTTTTCGCTGCGGAAAAACTTCTGAAATATGTATTTTTGGTCCTCAATGGAAATGCCAATCCCGTTATCCTTAACTTCAAGATAAAGAAAGTTTTCTTTCTTAGAAAGGCTAATCTCGACTAATCCCTTATCCTTAATGTAACGGATAGCGTTATCTAAAAGGTTGCTAATGACCTGCTCTATCTGAGAAGTATCAAAAGTGGTTTCGGGCAAATCCTCTTTTAAAGTTAATTTAATCTCCACGTTAGAAGCCTTGGCTAAAGGCTCGGATCCCGAAATGATTTTTTTAACCAGCTCGGCCAAAGAGGCTTTTTCCTCTTTAAGTAGTGGGTCATCGCTCTCGAGGCGCGAGACGATCAAAAGATCCGAAACCAATCCCTCCATCCTTTGGCTGTTCTCTCTCAGTAAGCTCAAGTAGGCACTCTGCTTTTCCGAAACTTGCTCGACCCGACCGGATATCAGCAAATCAATCGTCCATCTTAAATTGGCTAGCGGACCCCTTAGCTGATGGGAAACAATACTGATGAACTCCGACTTGAGCTTGGCCACCTCTGCCAGCCTCTCAAAGCTCCTGGTAATCGAATAGTTGACAGTTATTAAAAAGACGGCTACGGTCAGAATGATCAGGGCGACTATTTCCGGATCTCCGCTGTAATGGGTGCCGATAAAATAAATAGCCAGAGACGAGATAATGACAATCAGCCCCAGAATCAAAAACAAAAACTGGGGGCATTGCCATAAAGGAAGGCCGTATTTTTTGCACTGCTTGACGAAGTTGATTGAATCGAGAATGGTTTTCGAAGACATTATAAACAAGTTCGAAAGCTTGCTTTAAAACGTAGTTTTCAAGCTTCGCTTATAAAATTATACCACAGCAGGGAAATTGACCAAAGACAAAAGAGGTGGTAGGAAATATGTGAAAGGGCTTTCGGGGCATGGGATAATGGCAGTCCCGATTCTGCTAAACAGAATCGAGGATCCTCGATTGCGAAGCAATCGGGACACGAGTCTTTCTTGCCCCGTACCAAATTTTCGGAGGCTGGTGTAATGGCTAACATTCTCGCTTTGCCTGCCCGCCAATTGCCGACGCCGGGGTGTAGTGCAACGGTAGCACGAGTGCTTTGGGAGCACTTAGTCCCAGTTCGAATCTGGGCGCCCCGACAAACAAAGGCGTTGGCAGGCGGGGGAGCGAGCGATTCGCGGTTCGAATCCGCGGCCTCCGACCAAAATTAAGAAAATTTTGGTGCGAGTAAAAAAAGACACCCCCGAAATTTTTATCGGATACCGTAAAATCGGTATTTTTTATTGAAACTATTAGTATAATAGTTGACGGGAGAGGCGATTTTGGTAAAATTAGGAGTGAAAGGTCGACACTTGTTAAAATATTAAATTAATTTATTTTAAAAATATGGCAAAGCGAACTATTATTTTGCTGATTGTAGCATTTTTTCTTTTAGTGGCAGTCGGTATAACTACTTTTGATTCAACCCTATTCTCCGCTGGTCCGGTTTCAAGTATGATTAAGAATATTATTGTGAAAGATAAATGCCAAAATATCCCTGCGGGGAATTATGATACCAAAGTAAAGACGCATGCTCCAACATTTTGGGAAATTACTTGTCCTTGGCCCGAAGGGAAATGGTCAGGCAAGATAGCTGCCACGACTATTCCTTTCGGATATCTCCAGATTCCTACTATCCGTAAAGGAGATGAGTATAGTGTAGAAACAACCCTGCAGAAGATTTGCGCAACACCGGTTATACTTAGGGCGGGTTGGAGTGATATTTGTAGGGTTTGCCGACATACTCAATATATTGATATTGATTGTTCAAAAGTCAAAATAATCGGTAAAGCGAGAGTTGAGAAAATTACTTGCCCATCAGGGGCTTATCAGGCCGACGGAAAAGGAAATGCCGATATCTCGTATCAAGAAAATATGGGTATCTCGTATCAAGGTGGTGGTTTGGGAAGTTGTAGCGCTAAAGCAACTTATGAAGGTAAACTAACAGGGATATTAGGGATGTTGACTGTTCAAAAAGCTCAAAAAAAGTAAGGATGTCTTGACGGAAACCGATGCGTCTCGAGGTAACCTGTTTTTTATTCGAAATTTTGCTAATCTATTTTTAGGTGGCGAAATTATTCTTAATTTACCGATTTTACGGTATCCGATAAAAATTTCGGGGGTGTCTTTTTTTTTGCCCGTGCCAACGGGCGCGGGCGAAACGGCGGTCAGGCGTTTCGCTGAAAATAGGTTCGCACTAAGTTTAGAATACCGACAGAAAAGTTTTCTAACGGGGTGAAGAAGCATAGGATCTGGGTTCAATTCCCAGCACCCCGATCAAGTTAGAGAATCTTAATCATTTATTAAAGCCTAATTTTATGGAAAACCAAAATATAAAAAACGAGGTTCCGGAATCAGTCGATAATCCGGTTCTTCTCTCTTCTGTAACCACGAATCGCAATCTAATAATTATTATTTCTTTTCTGGCGTTTGTCCTTTTGATTTCTACGGGTTTTCTTTATTGTCAAAACCAGCAACTTAAAAGTATGCTTACAAACTATCAACGAGCCCAAGTTTCCCCTACTCCAACAGCCACTGCCGATCCAACTGCAAATTGGAAAACATACACAAACACGCAATATGAATATACTATCAAGTACCCTGCTAACTATTTAGTTGGTTTTTGTGATGAACTTGCCGGTGAATTTATTGAAAGCAGCGGCAGTGAGCTTCAGGTTGATATCCTTCCCTTCACAGAAGATATAGCGCAAAAATACTGCCCTAATGAGCTTGATAATTTTTTACGAATCCTGGTATTTGACATCAAAATCTTCAACGAATTCGACAAACCGCTTCCAGAATTGGCTGACAGTATATATCAGCAACAAAAATCCCACTTCAAAACGACTTATATTTCAAGCTTAACAAGGTCAAAATTCGATGGTTATGACAATTATGAATATCTATTTTCTGGACCATCTCTCTTTATGTTGGACGGAAGTGAATCAGTAAAAGACGGAAAATATAAAGTTATATTTTTCCAGAAAGATGCAAATGTATATTCACTTTATCTAAAAAATAGTGACATTTTTAACCAAATCCTCTCCACATTTAAATTTCTCGGCGAGGAGGACTCCGTGATCGGCATTCAGACATCTGTTTGCTGTTCCTGTCCTAAGAGAATATCAATATCACAGATCGGAAAAGACGGCTGGATTATTTATGAAAACGGCAAAGATTATACAAACCTTCTGCCCGCATCTTGCCTGGGAGTCCAGTGTCAGCCCTGTGAACCAATTGACTTATACGTTTGTCCCGAAACTGGCTGGGTGGATTGCATGCCCGGAGGACCAAATGTGGGTGTTAAATACGAATGTACGAGCGAAGCTATTAATTGGTATAAAGCCAATTGTCCCAACTTCAAAGGGATGGCTCAATAATAATTCCTTTATTAATGAGAACTGTGGGAGGTCCGACCTCCCACGTTTTTATGGTATACTTAAAATATACTAAAATAATTAAAATAATATGCCTAAAAGAAAAAGGGGGTTCGTAAACAAAGAGATTTATCACATTGCTATGAGAAGAATCGGCGACGAACTCCTTTTTAGAGATACCGACGATTATTACCGCGGGGTGTTTTCAATCTATGAATTTAATACTTCTAAGCCGACGGAAATATATATACGAAGACGCGCGCGAACCGCCGAAAAGAAAAAAGTAGGAGGTCCGACCTCCCACACTGATGAAAGAGAAAAATTAGTTGAAGTCTTGACTTTCGCGCTGATGCCAAACCACATTCACCTTCTTTTAAAACAGTTAAAAGACGGCGGGATAACTAATTTTGTAAGAAAAATTGGGTCGGGTTACCCTCTCTACTTTAGAAAGAAACACAATCAACTCAACAAAGGTTACTTTTTTCAAGGAAGATTCACTTCGGTTCATATAAAATCAGTCAGTCAATTAATAGCTGTTTTTGCCTATATCCACACCAACCCATTGTCTTTAATAGAACCTGGCTGGAAAGGAGGAAAAGTTAAAAATCCGCGAAAGGCAATTGAGTTTTTAGAAAAAAAATATAAATGGTCAAGTTATCAAGACTATCTTGGCAAAAAGAATTTTCCGTCAGTGACCGACCGAGATTTTCTTCTAGAGACAATCGGCGGGCAAGAAAGGGCCAGAGAAATCGTCAATGACTGGATAAAACATAAAAAAACCATAAAGGGGATAAATGAAGTTTCTCTAGAATGAAAACGTGGGAGGACGTGGGAGGTCGGACCTCCCACGGCTTTATTGGAATTCGGACAAGAGTTTTTTGATCGAAACTCCTACGGGCTGTTCAGCCAGAATCATCTCTTTTGACGGCAACAACTGTTCTTCTAAAGTAGGCCTTTCTTCTTTGTAGAAAACGCCTACCGGAATTTTTTCTCCCCACTCCTGAGTTTTTGCAAAAGCTTTCCTTTTATCTCTGGCATTGTGGTCAGTTTCTTCAAGCTTATAAATCCGCTGTTTATACCAAGAAAAAGTATTCAGATAATTCAGGCTGGTGCACGGCTGCAGGATATCAACCACCGAAAAGCCTTTATGATTGATCGCCTCGATTAAAATCTTTGTCAGGTGGGGAATGTCTCCGGAAAAACTACGGGCGACAAAAGTGGCCCCCGAAGCGATTGCCAAAGCCAAATGATTCAGCTGCGGTTCGACAACCCCTTGCGGGGTGGTTTTCGTTTTTATGCCTTTCTCTGATGTCGGCGAAGCCTGACCGACGGTCAAAGAATAAAGCTGGTTATTATGAATAAGACAGGTGATGTCCGGGTTTTTTCTCGAAGCGTGGATCAAATGATTTCCGCCTTCGGCCAGCTGGTCGCCATCTCCGGCGATTGCCAGCACTCTTAAACCCTTGTTGGCGATTTTAGCGCCGATGGCGAGCGGAATGGCCCGGCCGTGGATCCCTTCAAAACTGTTAACGTTCAGATAATTGGCCATGTGGCCGTGGCAGCCAATGCCGTAAACGGCAAAAATCTCATTGGATTTTAGCCGCAACTCCTGGAAAGCTCTTTGCAGAGACTCTAAAATGCCGAAATTGCCGCAGCCTTTGCACCAAACAATCTCGGCCGGAGTTTTAAAACGATCTAATTCTTTCATAAAATCTTTTTTATCTTCTTAACGATTTCTTCCGGCAAGATTGGCCTGCCGTCATACTTTAGAAGCCGATCCTCAATATTGATGCCCGTTTTTTCTTGAACCAAGCCTCCCAGCTGGCCGGTAAAATTCTGTTCGACCAGCAAAATCTTTTTGCAACTTTTAAGAAAATTTGCTGCCGACGCTGCCGGAAACGGATTCAAAAAATTAAGATGTAAAAACTTGGTTTCTATCTTTTCTTTTTTAAGAATCTTTTGGGCTTCCAAAACCGATCCTTTGTTGGATCCCCAAGAGATGAAGCCGATTTCAGCCTTTTTAGACCCGAAAACTTTCGGTCTTGGCATTTCTCTTTTCAGGGTTTCCATTTTTTTCATCCTCTTTTCCATCATCGCTTTTTTATTGGCTGGATCCTCGCTGGCAAACCCTGATTGATCGTGTTCGTAAGAACTGATGAAAATAGGGGATTCTGATTGGCCGACGATTGCCCTGGGAGAAATGCCGTTTTTTGTCAGTCGATATCTTTGATAATCTTTCGAAAAAGACAAAAGGCCGCGGTCAATCTTGACATCAGGGTCATCAATGGCAAAGGTTTTCCGGCTTTCGCATAAGTATTTGTCGGCTAAAACTATTACCGGCAGCTGATATTTTTCTGCCAAATTAAAAGCGCCTATCATCTGCCAAAAACACTCTTCAGCGTCTCCGGGAGCCAAAACCACTTTCGGAAAGTCGTCCTGAGAAGAATGTAGAACGAATCTTAAATCTCCCTGGCCGGTCCAGGTGGGCAGGCCGCTGGAAGGACCGGTTCTCTGCCCTTCAACAATAACTAAAGGAGTTTCTGTCATACCGGCCATGCCTAGGGCTTCAACCATAAGAGAAAAGCCGCCCCCGGAAGTGGCCACCATTGACCTTAAACCGCAAGTTGAGGCGCCGATGGCCGAATTGATGGCCGAGATTTCGTCTTCTGGCTGAAAGTAGACTATATTCAATTCCCTGGCTTTAGCGGCAAAATAGGCGATCATCGAGTTTATCGGCGTCATCGGGTAGGCGGCAAAGAATTTGCAGCCGGCTTTTATGGCTCCGAGGCAGAAAGCATCGTTGCCGGACAAAAGCAAGTTCTTGCCTAACTTTTCTCTGGTCAAACTGAAGGCAAGCTCTCTGCCTTTGAAGTTTTCTCTGGCAAAATCAAACCCGGCCAGGGCCACTTTGATATTCAAATCAATGACTTCCGGCGTTGCCCAGGAAAAAGTTTCCCTGATAGCTTGTTCCAAAGCCGGAAAGTCAACCCGCAGCAAAAAAGCAGTCAGGCCTAAAGCAACGTTATTCATCATCACTTCGGCGCCGCCGCTCTTTTTGGCCAGCTTTATCAAAGGAACCGAAAAAACGCTGACTCTAGGTCCAAGACCGGCGTTGACAACCTTGTCCGAATTCAAAATGACGGCCGAATTTCGAGAAAGCTCTGTCTTGTGAAAATCGAGAGCCTGCTGATTCAGAGCCACTAAGAAGTCTACCGACGAGTTCTGAAAATGAATTTCTTGACTGGAAATCCTGGCGCCGTAGACATTGTGCCCGCCGCGAATCAAAGACGGGTACTCGCTGAAATCAAAAACAAAATAACCCGACCTTAAAGCGATCTTGGAGAATACCAGACCCGAAGAGGCAATTCCTTGACCTGCCTCGCCGGCAATCTTAAAAGTGAAATCTGTTTTTCCCATTATGAAATTATAGCATCTACCTTGGCTGACTCAAAACTTAGAATCGACCTTGAGCAGCAGAGAATTGACGACCACCAAAGGCGGCTACCCGTTATAGCGTTTCATTAAAAGAGAGTTGGAAACAACGCTGACTGACGAGAAAGCCATGGCCAAAGCGGCCAAGGCAGGACTCAAAAGCCAGCCGGTTAAAGGGTAAAGAATGCCAGCGGCAACAGGAATGCCGACTATATTATAAAAGAAAGCCCAGAAAAGATTTTGTTTTATCTTCTTTAAGGTGTAACTGCTAAGGCCAATGGCCTTAATCACGTCCCGAAGATCATCTTTAATCAAAACGATTTCTCCGGTTTCCATGGCAACATCGGTACCCGAACCCAAGGCGATTCCCAGATTGGCCTGAGCTAGGGCGGGCGCGTCATTTATCCCATCGCCCACCATTGCCACCACATTTCCTTTTGATTGTAGTTTTTTGATTTCGGCTGATTTTTCTTGCGGCAAGACTTCAGCTAAAACATAATCAATGCCAACTTCCTGGGCTATTGCCTGAGCAACCCGCTTATTGTCTCCGGTAATAATAGCTACTTTTTTGCCCATTTTATGGAGCGCCGCCACCGCCTCTTTGGAATTTTCTTTCAAGGTATCGGCCACGGCAATAAGGCCAACAATTTCTTTTCCGAGGGCTAAAATCATGGCGGTTTTCCCCTGGTTTTCCAATTCAATCATTTTCGCCTCAAAAGGAAAAGAATCAATTTCGTTTTCTGCCATTAGCTTTCTTGTGCCTAAAAATATCTTTTTGCCCTCGAAATCCGCGGTAATACCTTTTCCCGGAATCGCCTGAAAACTTTGAACTTCAAATAGTTCTAAATTCTCTTCTTTGGCCTTATTAACAATTGCCTGGGCAAGCGGATGCTCGGAATTTTTTTCTATAGAAGCGGCTATTTGCAGAATATTAAGTTTCCCTGTCTGTCCGGCAGGTAGGGAATTTGAAATTTCTATAATATCAGTAACAACTGGCTCGCCGCGAGTTAATGTCCCTGTCTTATCAAAAACCACCACATTGACGCTATTGGCAATTTCCAAAGCTTTTCCGCTTTTGATTAAAATGCCTCTTTGGGCTGCCAGACCCGTACCCATCATCACTGCTGTTGGCGTGGCCAATCCCAAAGCGCAAGGGCAGGCAATAATCAAAACAGCGACGAAGGCAGTCAAAGCAAAACTAAAAGGCTGGCCCAGCAAAAGCCAGACAACCAAGGACAAAACCGCGATTGCCATTACCGCCGGAACGAAATAAAAAGAAACTTTGTCGGCCAAGAGCTGAATTGGGGCTTTTGATCCCATTGCCTGTTCAACGATACGAATGATTTGGGCAAAAAGAGTGTCCTTGCCAACGCGGGTGGCCCGGAATTTTAAAACTCCGGTTTGGTTGAGAGTGGCGCCGATAACCTCGTCGCCGGCTTTTTTCTCAAGCGGAATGCTTTCTCCGGTAATCACTTTTTGGTCAACGCTTGAATAGCCATCAATGACAATACCGTCAACCGGAATTTTCCCTCCCGGTTTCACCATTAAGATGTCTCCTACCTCTACCTCGGAAATCTGAACTTGAATCTCTTGCCCATTTCTTATAACAATGGCTGTTTTAGGCTGGACGCCAATTAATTTTTTAATCGCCTCGCTCGTTTTCCCTTTAGTTAGGGACTCTAAATACTTACCCAGGGAAATGAAAACCAAAATTAAGGCGGCGCTTTCAAAATAGAGATGAGCATCTATTTCTTTACCGGTAAATATTAAAACAGAAACGACTACGCTGTAAAAATAAGCGACGGCGGTACCGATAAAAATCAGGGAATCCATGTTGGGCGAAAAACGCAGCAGTTTTTTAAAACCCGTTTGCCAAATGCCAAAAGCAGAAAGTATAACGGCTGTCGTCAAAATAAGCTGGATAAAAATCCCGTATTTCTCAAAGAACATCGGCATTGGCAAGCCCAGCATTTCTCCCATGATCATATAGATAATCGGCAGACTGAAAGACAAAGCGGCTATAAATCGATTTTTCAGTTTTTTAATTTCCGAGGCCTTTTCATCCTTGTGATGATCTTGAATTTCATCCTCAAGACCTTCTTCTCTGGCCTTATAACCCGATTTTTCGATCATTTCCTGAATTCCAGCAATGTTAATCTTGATTGGATCAAACTCCAAATAGGCCTTTTCTGTAGCAAAATTGACGCTAACTGATTTTATACCCTCCTCGCTTTTTAGCGCATTTTCAATAATAGTTGAACACGAAGCGCAATGCATGCCTGAAATTTTTAAGATTGTTTTTTCCATATAACTTATTTCATCAAGATTTTGATTAGAACATTAAATCTAAAACTCGTTCCAAATCAACTTGTTTAATAATTATATCTTCATTCCTAACCTCTAAATTCGGGTTAATCGGCCCGGGATTGCATCCGCCTTTTTCGGTAGCGATTTTCTCTATTGGATAACGATTGCCGCAATTATTGCAAACTATTTCATCTCCTTCCTGACGAAACCCTTTTCTCTCGCCGAAACACACTTGGCAAGCATTAGCCGCAGCTCGGTAAATATTGTTTTTATCTTTGACCACAAAAAAATAAATTGTTTTTCCATTTGGCATCTCAATATTGTAAAAACGGGCTTTGTTGTCGTTAAAAGTTACGGCAGACAATCCAACTTCTCCATTTTCTAAGACCACCTTGCCGCCTTTTTCGCCAAGAAAGGGTTTTTCGGCCTGAACCGGAGATGGTTGGGCTTGAGGATTCTGCTCGTTATCCGCCTGACAGGCAAACAATTCTTTTAATTCCTCGAAAGTTCTATAGCCGGAATAAACTTTTTCATTAATGACAAAAGTCGGCACGCCTTGAAATTTATGGCGAACCGGCCCTATTGCCGCGTTAATTTTTGTCACTTTTATCCCCAATTGTTCAATCTTTTCAAGCGTGCCTTCGTTTTTGACTTTCTGGCACCATTCGCATCCGTCAAGATAATAAAAAATTATTTCCTTGACTTGACACTGGCTTTGCCCAATATCTTTCTTTTCCGGTTTTCTCAAAAGGAAAAATCCTCCGACAATCAAAACAGCGACTATAACGACAAAAATCGGCCAATATTTTTTCCCTTGATGATTTGTAACATTTCTACTTTTCCCCATATTTTTACTCCTTACAACAATCAATAATTTGTTTTACAATTGTCCCTAATTTTCCCCAAAAACCCTTCTTCTCCTGATCGTGTACATCTAATTGGTTATCATCAATTTTTTTAACATCACCGGGGTTAACAAGTTTCAAATTTATTCCCCAGAACAAAGAATAAAGCTGGTAAGCTTTAGAAAAAAGTTCTTCTGCTTCCTTCCTGTTCTCTTGATGCAGATACTTCGTGCCGACTTCAATTAATCTCATACTGGCCGCAAGCAAGTGCTTTTGGATGCACCAGATTTCGCCTTCCGACTCTTTAATCAATTTTTTCATCAAAGCTTTGCGCATTTCGCGAACTTCATTAAGGAAATCAAAATATTCTGTTTTTTCCGTCTTAGATGCGGTAAAGAAAAAATGTTCTTCAAGGCTGACTAAATTCATCACGGCGATGCTTAAATCTTCGTCAGAAGATAAATCAAGCTGATGCTCCTTTTTTAACTTATCTATTTTGGTCAACAGCTCGTCCATTTGCGGCAATTGATTGATCATATTTATTTTAAGATAAAGTATAAAATGAAGCTAAAAGTAATGAGTAAGGCAAGAGCTACTAAAACTTTTTGATGCGAAATATAAATCTTGCCTTGATTTTGCTTTCTTAAAAATTTATCTAAATAAGGCGAAGCCGAGAGGAGTAAATTGCCAAGAATTATGCCGAAAAACATTTTATCAATGCCGAAAATTTTATTGTAAGGGCTTAAACCGCCAAATCTATATAAAGAAAGTACTGCAAGGCCGTAAAAAGTAAAAAGAATCAAAAAGAGCTGAAACTTTATTCTCTTCCCTTTTCTAATCAAAAAGTTATTGAGCACCATCGAAACAGAAAGAATAAAACCGCCGAGCCAAAGGCCGATAATTGTGTCGTCAACTCCGAGCCAGCGGAAAATTCCCAGAAACGTTCCTGTTGCCACAACGCATAAGGGGCA
This sequence comes from bacterium, assembly GCA_030693425.1. NCBI lineage: Bacteria > bacterium. The sequence continues at coordinate 82,749 of JAUYAM010000005.1, read as the reverse complement.
AAAGGCCAAAGCCTTAACTGGCAAAAAGGATAAAATGGAACTCAATCCCGTTGTCAATAAAACAAAATAATTTTTGATGTTTCTCATAAATTATTGATTGAGCAAACCGTCAATTATCTGCTTAAACGAATCGTAAGGCAATGCTCCGCTTACTAATTGTCCGTTGATAAAAGTGGCCGGGGTGCCATTAACTCCTTTTTCTGTTCCTTCCTGAAAATCAGCCTGAACTTTTTGGGCGAATTTCCCCGAATCAAGGCATTCATTAAATTTCCCGCTGTTTAATCCCAAATCTTTTGCCCATTGTTTAAACCTGTCTAAACTATAGCCCTCGGGTTGGTTTTCAAATAATTTATCGTGATATTCCCAAAATTTGCCCTGCTCTGCTGTACACTCGGATGCCTCGGCCGCTTTTTGGGCGTTGGGATGAAACCCTAAAGGAAAATGTTTGTAAACTAATCTTACTTTTTCTTTATAATCGTCTAAAATTTTAATCAGAGTTGGATTGTGCCTGGCGCTAAAAGGACATTCAAAACAGGAAAATTCAACCAAAGTAATCGGCGCATTGAAATCGCCGCGAATGTGGCTATCTTCGGTAATTTCAAATTGAGCAATTGGTATTTGATCCGGTTGAGAAGGTTGAGGATTGTTGGCTGGAACCTCTTGTTCTCGAGGTGCCCCTGCGCCAACGCTAGCTGTCAAGTTACCCGGGGAAAATTTGTTTAACAAAACGACATTGAGGATTAAAGAGATAAGACTAAAACCGACTAATAAGTACAGAAGAAGCATTATTTTGGGCAGACCAGCTGGTTCTTCGGTTTTTTCCCCGCCCGCAGGCAGGTTTTTTAATTCTTCTTCCAATCCAGCTTCTTCTATCTTGACAACTTGGTAATCGCCGGCTTCCTTAATTGCCCGGTAAAGATCATCTTCGGTAATTTTTTCTTCGTCATAGACGACAACGCCTTTTTGCGAATCAAAATTAACTTTTGTATTAATCATTCCGCTTAAATCCTTTAATTTTTCCTCAATTAAAGTGGCGCAAGATTGACAATGCATGCCTTTAATTTTGAATTTCGCTTTTTTCATAGCTTTTTAATTTATTAATTATTAATTATTCTAAAAAAATCATTACCGAGCGCAACTGCCACCGCCGCCGCCGCAACCGCAGCCTTTGGCGCCGGAGGGTATAACATCACTATCATCTGTATTTGCGGCTTGAGCGGAAGCGTTGGAGTTTTTTGCTGCGACCTTGCCATCAACCACTTCTATAATGCCGGAAACCATTCCCATCCAGCAGGAAAACTTGTATTTTCCCGGCTTTTCTGGGGTAAATTCTTTAACGCTTGTCTGACCAAGAGTAAGAGGGATTTCTTCACTGAATAAACCTTTTGAAATAATAGCGTTAGTGCAGCCGCTTGTCCCCACGTCATTAATCTCCCATCTTACCGGAACGCCCGCTTTGACCTTGAAGTAATTTGGCTTATAGCCATAGGAAAAGGCGTCCATTTTTATAATCTGCTTGCCGCCGACGATAGGGGCCAGCCCTTCCCCGCTGTTATTAGAAACCCGTTGGCCAGGGTTAAGTTTTAATTTTATATCGCTAAAACTGGGGAGTCCCAAAACATTTAACTGGGCATTGACGTTATAAAGAGCGAAAAACAAAACCAGAACACCGGCAACTTTTAAAAATTTATGGGACAAATGAGGCTTCTGGAAAAATTTAACCGCTGATAAGCCGATTGCCAAAAGGGCCGGTAATGTTCCCAAGGCAAAGAAAAGCATGATTAAAGCGCCTTGAGTCGCGCTTCCGGAAATCAAAGCCAGTCCCTGGACAGTGATGGTAAAGCCGCAAGGCAAAAAGAAAGTAAAAGCTCCCATTAAAAAGGGCATGTATTTCCCCTGAAAATTGGTTTCATCGGCAATCCGCCTGGTTATAAATTTTGGCATTGTAAACTGAAATTTTCGGAAAGCTTTTGCGCCCAGCATTTGCAAGCCCAAAAAAGCCATGATCAGGGAAACCGCAATTACTAAAAATGAGGTGAAACCTAGGGATATTTGTAATTTACTGCCAATGGCTCCCAACAAAGCCCCTAAAACCGCATAAGAGATAATTCTGCCAAAGTTAAACATTAAATGGGGCTGAAGCTTGTTTAAAACCGTATCTTTTTCTGAATAGAGTTGCAGCCATTGTTTTGACATAGAAAGAATTAAGCCGCCGACTAGAGCTGCACAGCTTGAAATCCCAGCCATCAATCCCAATAGAAAAAACGTTGGCAAAGACGAAGTTGAATTGACATTTATTAGGCCAAGAAGGCCGCTATTTTTAAGAATGAAGAAGCCGGCAATAAAAAGCAAAGCCGAGCCGGCGATTGTGAAAAAGCTACTTCTTTCTTTTTCCCCTACGGTTTTTATTGGGTGGTCAAAGAAAAGATAATTTTCTCTTTTAAAAATTTCATTTAATTTACTCGTATCTGGCCTCTGACCCTGATAAACCACCACAACCTTTCCCTTATCAGTTGAGGCCTCAACTGATTCTATTTCCTTTAGAGCCAATAGTTTTTTCTCGATCAAAACTTCGCAGGAAGCGCAATGCATTCCTTCGACGAAATAGATGTGTTCTTTTCTTACCGGCAGAATTTTCTCTCTGCTTTCTATTTTAAAACCAAGTTTCTCTATCTCTTCTACTATCTTATTAAAAGAGATAATATTGTCGTCAAACTCTATAACAGTTCCTCCATTCTTTTCATCAACAATAATGTCTTTCACTCCTTCTAGGATGTCAACCTCGGTCTCAATCAACGCTTTATCATTTTCTGAGCGGATATTTTCAATTTGAATTTTTATTTTTTTGAACATACTGGTTAATTGTCTAATTTATTTATTAAATAACTTCGTGACTTTTAGAATTTCGTCGATCATTTCCTGTATTCTTTTCTCATTTCTTGTTTTCATTGCTTTCTTAAAACAGGTGTTAAGATGGTTTTCCATCAACTGCTGATGGGCAGATTTCAAAAGCCCGATCACTGCTAAATTTTGCTGCATAATATTGATGCAGTATTCATTGGCCTTGACCATTTCGGTGACTTTAGCAATCAAGCTTTGGGCTTTTTTAAAGCCGACTAACGCTTTTTGCTTTTGGTTTGTCATTTTATTATTGCCTGCTTACCGGCAGGCAGGGTTATTTAATTATCGATCTCTACCCGTACCTATGGTACAGGTATTATTGATAGTATACGGCTCATCTAGCCTTGTCAAGCCAGGACTTCTCATCTTAATAGTTCTGTGCTAAAAATTAGGTGGCGGGGGAACGCGGGTGTAACACAATGGCAGTGTGATAGCTTTCCAAGCTATTTATGTGGGTTCGATTCCCATCGCCCGCTCCATAATTAGACTTTCATCTTTTTGATTTTGTGCGCGCCCATTGAGGATTCTCCAAATGAGGTTTAAAGATTAAGTAATTGTCTTGATTGAAGTTAAGAGGTAAGATAGGTATATGTATAAGAAAATAATCACAATATTGATCGCGGGGATAGTGTTTACTGCCGGACTTATAATGGGTTTTGGCGGCTATGTTTTTGCTGGCGATTACAATAGCTCAATATCAAATAGCTCAACAGCAATAGTAAACCAGCAAGTTGGAGATATTCTTCTGCGCTACGGAGTCGGCGGCGCGGAGATTAATAAGGTTACCGACGCTCTGGCTGTCGGCATTAGCGCAGTTGATCTCAAGGCAACGCTGGTTAAGTTCGGCGTAAGCGACGCCGGGATTGCAGAAGTTTTTGCGGAACTTGATCGGCTTGGCGCTGGAGACACTCCACAATCTGCGCCTGCAACAGGCACTATTAATATCAAAGACGAGAAAGGGGGCGCTGTGCCGTCAGCGGCAGAAGCAGAGTCGGCACCAGCGACAACCCCACAAGCCGGTTTTAAAGATATTTCAGGGTTGGAAAGCGAAACCGAGATAATTGAAATCAAGGATGGCGATGATATGACTATCCGTAAGCGCCCCGGGAGAACAAAATACTCAAATATAACCCTGGAAAGAGCAGTATTTCACGATACCTCAAAGAACACCATACAGAATATCAAAGCCGCCGCGCCCGAGGAGCGAAAAAACTTAATAGACGAATTGCGAGTCAGCCGCGAGACATTTCAGACAGAGATAGTATCAACGAGTTTGAATATTCGCGAGAACGCAAAAGAACTTCGCGATAATTTCCGAAAAAACGAAAAAACAACAATAGGCCATGATAAATTTGAGACAGCGCGTATTGCTGTGGCTCATGGCAAAGGATTGCGAATGCTCAATCGTTTTCGTTCCGCCACAGCCCGCTTTGACCATATTCTTGGTAGATTAGAGTCGCGAATAGAAAAAATTAGAAAGGTATACTACCAGGACAGAATTGGAAATGAAGCTGGAATCGAGTGGGCCGCAGGGCAAGCCGGCGGGCCAGACATGGCTATTCGTATTGAGGAAGCGAAAAATATGCAGGTTGAAAACGAAGCGAAATTAGTAGAGCTTCAAGTCAAATACGAATCGTTGCTTTCGGGTGAAAATCCTCAAAGAGTCGCAGAAGAAGCTCGCCAAATAGCAAAAGAGTTGAAATCAGAAATAGAAAAGCTTCACGCCAAACTACGCGAGATCGCGACAGCAGTTGGAGGATTTATTAAGATTCAAGGAATTCCAGGCAAATAATCATATGAACAAAAACACACTTATTATTATAGTCATAGCGCTCATCATTATTGTCGGGGGAGCATTGCTTTTCTTGACTCGCGGACCCTCATATCAAAAAGAATTCCTGACGATTGAGCAGGATTTGACGCCGATTGAATTGTCTCAAGAAGAACAACAGGCGCTCAAAGACGAAGGACTTCAACTTCCCTCTGGAAAAGATGCGGCCGCGAAAAATTTGCAAAGCGTGCGTTCTTCTGACGAGCTGGGCGCTATTGAAGCCGACCTCAACGAAACCGATCTTTCTGGACTTAATGCCGAACTTAACGCAATTGAAAACGATCTCTCCGGGTTATAATCACAATAGGTTCGAGCGGACTCATATAATTACTCCCAAGTCCAACCAATTACAGTTAGACGAGATAGTCAAGTCTGGCTTGACCAGTTTATATAAATGAGATACTGCGTTTACACCCTATTTACAATTCTCTTTTCCAGAAAATTGACAAAATCGCGCCAAATTCAGGATTTAAGAACAAATTTGTTCGTACCGGTGAAGGTGACAGTCACCTAATAAGAGAAAAAACTCTAAATCAAAGGTCAATCGTTTAAAATTTAATTTTTAATTAAAATATGAAAAAGATAAAAATTGGGTTAATAGTTTTGGGTTCGATAGCACTGGTTGGTTTAGTTGCGACCGGAATGATTTCAGCTCAGACTTCTCTTCAGGGAAAAATTATTGCCCTGGATGCTGGTCATGGCGGAGATGAAGTAGGAGCACAATATCCGGCAAACTCTGGTACAAGTGCCACGATTTATGAAAAGGATGTCAATTTAGCGGTGGTTTATGCCTTAAAAGCAAAATTAGAAGGGGCCGGTGCCATAGTCGTTTTAACTCGAAAATGTGATGAGACCATTTCCAGTCGAAAAAGTAGAGTGGATATGGCAATAGAGGAGTGCAAGAGTTTAGGCAGGAAATGCGATGCTTTGGTTTCGGTTCATCATAATGGTTCAACTAACTCTACGGATGATGGCTTGCTGGTGATTTACAATGAGAGACAAGATAAACCTCTGGCCATTGCTTTACATGACGCCTTATGGACGGGACTTACTAAACCGCCCGAACCAAATGTTTATAAAGACGAAGGTTTAGACAACGGCGGTTACGGAATGACGGTTTATGGCCATTTGGTTTCTGCTTTAACTGAAGCTTATTACATCACCAATGACTGGGAGGCTCAACAATATCTAAACGGAACATCAACCCAAGTTTGTTCTAATTCTGACGGATCTGCTAAATTCGTTCTTAATGGAGATAGAGTAAATCAAGAAGCCGATGCTCTCTATATAGGATTGATTAATTATTTCAATGCTTCTCCAACAAAGCCAGGAGGAAAACCGGGAGGAAAGTAAATCAGCTTCGTTGACGACAGTCATCAATGAACTAGAATTGACGACAGTCATCAATGGACTTATTTTACATTGTTGTCCCGTAGAATCATTGCTATCGCAGTAATTCTACGGGGCGGTGAACTTGGAAAATAGTTATGGAAATTGGAAAATAGAAAATAATCACTAATTTCTATTGACTATTTTTCATTTTCTTGCCGGTTGCTTAACCAGGTTAAGCACCCGAGTCAAGCGCCTGTCTTATACCTGACTTTTTCAAAGCGGCAAGTGTCTTACATCTCAAACCAGGACAAATCCGGCGTCAACCGCAAAGCCGGCAGCCGCCTAAGAAAAACTTACTACAACATTTAAGAGAGACGACCGTCTGTTCTAAATGTTGCACTTCCCTTTCGTTGACGATAGTCGTCAATGTTGGCTAATGTTACACCCCGTTCTCGTTGACGACTTATCATTGCTATAGCAGTTTTAAGACGTCAACCCTCAAAACGCTTTTTTCTCGTTTGTTTTTCTTCATTAAAATTTGCTTAAAACAGAGTCCCTGCGGATGAATCCGTGTTTTCTTTATCTCAAAGCCGCTTGAATACCCCGTGGTCTTGCCGCGGGGATGAAAAGCGGCAATTAATAATAAAAATACATTGGGAGAGAAGATACCCTGCGGTCTCGCCGCAGGGAGCTTCATTTTGTCATAAAAACAAATTGGGTTATCTTGTTTAGGATAACCCAACTGTTTAGGAATTGTGAACCTTACGACTGTTGAAGGTTTTTTTTCGCCTCCTCTAAATTTTTGATCGCCAGTTTTATGCAATGAACCATCCTGCTTGCTTCCCCGACAGCGAGACTCCCCAGAGCTGCTCGTAAATTTGACTGTGCCCGGGCAAGCGATTTCACCACCGGTCGAACCCTCATCTGGCTAAGATTCAGATAAACTCTAACCAGATAAGCCCTCAATCCTTGGTCGTTTACTGAAATGCCTTTCAGTAAATCTTTTACCGGCTGGCTGGAAAGGGCAAAAAGGAGACTTTTCTGAGCAAGGGCAATCTCTTCGTTGAGAACTTTCAAGAGAATTGCCGCTGCTTTTTCTCTCCCTGCTAAGCGTGTAATGATGCGGTGGATTTCTTCTCTTCGACGCCGATAATCGTATCCCAAACCGCTGAGTCTATCGCCACTGTGTTCCAACGCCCTTTCTTCGATTTTGGCGAGATTGTTGGAAATCCCTTGGAGTTCTTGAGGATAACTTTCAAGCAATATGTGCCATTGCTGACGCTGAAAGTGCAGCGCATCCTCAAGGTGCTGATAGATAAGCACTAAGAGGTCTCCATTGTCTAGGCGATAAAAACCTCTTTCCCTTTGTTCTTCGGGGCTCATGATTTCTACTCTCTTGTCGGCAACAAGATCATAATGAAATTTCAATGGATCCCACCGAGGAACAAGAATGGTTCCCTTTCCAAGCCAGTAGCGAGTTGAGACTTTACCTCCTTTTTGATAACAGGTCCTTCTTAGGCGGGCATTCTCGGCAACAATAAGCACTCTTGTTCCGAAAAGGGAGGCTACCTCGAGAATTCCTTTTTCCTGCCACTCCCACAGCCAAGCTGCTCGAATGGCGAGCAACCCTTTCTTCAGAGCCATTTCTTCCTCCTTCCTTTCTGTATCTGTTTGTTCTGAGAACTGTTAAAGGTTCTTCTATGTTTACAAATATCTTAACCCAAAAGAAATGTCAACTAGTTCTTCGTTGGATTCAAGTTTCCAATGCAACGATCAAATCTGGTAAATCGGACATCGCATGTCTGACTGAGGTAAAATAAGTGGAAATATTGGACATCGCATGTCCTATAAATGTCCTGTAAATCGAGAAAGGCATTCTTCTTGGAGAATTTGGTTGAATCTTTCTAAGTATCCATTGCAACCCCAGGAGTTAAATATTAGAGCTAAACTCTTGTATGTTTTGTTCATGTCTATCATCTTAAACTAGATTTGATTATTGCGTTAGCTTCTTGAACTCAGCTTCGCTGATGCAAAAAGCAGCTTTCAAAAGAAGCTGCTTTTTGTTTTTTTCAAAAACAAAACTTATCTGCCGAATAAATACCAGACAGCAATGACAACCAGGACCGAAGCAATCGCGGCCAATATATAGGCTGTTTTTTTGTTGCCTAAAAGATTTTTTAACATACTACCTGGCGTGTTCAACTATTCTTAATTCCCTGATTAAGCTGACTTTTATTTCCCCGGGATACCTTAATTCTTCCTGGATCCTTTGGGCGATTTCTTTGGCCATTTTTTTGGCGGTCAGATCGTCAATTTCTTCCGGCTTGACAAAAACCCTGATTTCTCTTCCGGCTTGCAAAGCCCAAGCTTTTTCAACTCCGGGAAAACTGGTGGCGATCTTTTCTAAATCCCCTAATCTCTTTAAGTAATTTTCGGCCGTATCTTTCCTGGCTCCGGGCCTGGCTCCGGAAATCTGGTCTGCCGCCTGGACCAATAAGGCTTCCAGATTTTCGTAGGGATAATCTTCGTGGTGGGATTTCATGGCTGAAATCACTTCTTTTTCGGCGCCAAACTTCTCCAAAATCTTGACGCCGATATCGACGTGAGAACCTTCAATCTGCTGGTCGACTGCTTTGCCGATATCGTGCAAAAGGCCGGCCTTTTTGGCTACCTGGGCGTTGGCTCCGACTTCATCAGCCAAAGCGGTTGCCAAATGAGAAACTTCGATCGAGTGCAAAAGGACGTTCTGGCCGTAACTGGTTCTGAACTTTAACCTGCCCAAAAGCTGAACTAATTTCGGGTCTAGGCCGACGATGCCGACTTCGTAAATGGCGGCTTCTCCGGCGTCCCTAACTTGCTTGGAAATTTCAGATTCTGCTCTGGCGACTTCATCCTCTATTCTGGCCGGCTGGATTCTTCCGTCTTGAATCAGCTTTTCAAGAGCGGTCTTGGCGATCTGTCGGCGGACCGGATCAAACCCGGAAATGACCAGAACTTGAGGAGTTTCGTCAATGATCACCTCGACTCCGGTCAGCTTTTCCAGGGTTCTGATATTCCTTCCTTCCTTGCCGATAATTCTGCCTTTGAGTTCGTCGTTGGGAAGGGCAACCGTGGTTGTCGTAATCTCCTGGACCTGGGAAAGAGCCTGTTTTTGGATAGCCACAGCCAGAATCTCCTTGGCCTTCTTTTCGAACTGGTCGCGGCCGTTCTCCTCGAGCTTTCTCATTCTCTCGAGAATTTCCCGCTGAGACTCGGCTTCCACTTTTTTCAACAGCTCTTCTTTGGCTTCTGCGCCCGAAAGGCCAGCGACTCTTTCCAGTTCGGCTTTTGTCTTGGCTTCCAATTCTTCGATGCTCTTTTTCACCGCCTTCAGCTTTTCCACCTTTTCGATGAAGTCTTGTTCGCGCTCCTCGATCTGGTCTATTCTTTCTTCCAAAAGATTTTCTCTTTTCAAAAGCAGGCCTTCCGCCCTAAAGATCTGCTGGTGGCGGGTTTCCGTTTCTTTCTGGGTCGTCTCGAGCAGCTTTTGAGCTTTAACTCTGGATTCGGCCAGGATCGTTTCCGCCTCGGCCTTTGCCTGGGAAATCATCTTGCCGAGTTTCTCCTCGATGGTGCCGAGTTTCCTCTTGGCGATCGACTGGCGGGCGAAATACCCCAAGACCGCGCCTGCGGCTAAAGCCAAAGCCGCGACAATAATATAGAGTAATTGTTCCATATTTTGGGCAACCTAAGTCTGCTGCACCAAACTGGTTTGCTTTTTAAACCTTGGTTTTAATGACTTTATCGATCAAACCGTAGGTTTGCGCCTCTTCGGCGGAAAGATAAAAATCGCGATCGGTGTCTTTCTCAATCTTCGCCAACGGCTGACCGGTATGTTTTGATAGAATCTCATTCAGCTTTTCCCTTATCTTAAGAATCTGCCTGGCGGTTATCTCAATTTCAACAGCTTGGCCGCTGACCCCGCCGGCTACCTGATGCAGCAGGATTTCGCAGTTGGGAAGGGCAAATCTTTTGCCTTTCTTTCCCGCCGCCAGCAAGGTTGCTCCCATCGAAGCCGCTATCCCGAGACAGACAGTCGAGACATCGGCTTTTATATACTGAATGGTGTCATAGATCGCCAAGCCAGCTGTCACCGATCCTCCCGGGGTATTGATGTAAAGCTGAATGTCCTTACCCGAGTCTTTGGAATCCAAAAATAACATTTGGGCAATGATTGAATTTGCCAAAACGTCGCTGATCGGCCCGACTAAAAATATAATCCTTTCTTTTAAAAGCCTTGAATAGATGTCATAGGCTCTTTCGCCAAATTGAGATTTTTCAATTACGGTTGGAATGAGATTCATAAAAACAATATAGCAAAAATTTGCCTTTTAGTAAAGGCCGTGGGATGCTCTAAACCAAAAAGTTAACGATTAGCAGAGCGACGATGTTGACAATCTTGATCATTGAGCTCAAGGCCGGCCCGACCGCATCTTTATAGAAATTGCCTGCGGCGGCGCCGGTGATTGCCGCTTGGCAAGCTGGGCTTCCTTTGCCGCCGTAATTGCCTTGCTCAATATACCCTCTGGCATTATTCCAGACGGCTCCTCCTAAAATCATAGAAATTGCCAGAAGCAGGCCGGCAACAAGACAGCCGATCAAAACCCCGGCTAAAACCAACGGGCCGAAGATAAGGCCGGCAGCGACCGGGAGAAAAACCGGCAACAAGCCGAAAACGGGCACCTGCCTGAATACAACCGTGGCAATCGCCTCTGCTAACTTTCTAAATTCCGGCTTTTCCTGCTCTTTGGTTTCGTAAGAAAAATTCTTAAATTCATCTGTAACTTTGCCGGCCGTCCTGCCAATAAAGCTTACGAGTAAAAAAGTAAAAGCGCAGGGAAGCAGACTGCCTAAAAATAACCCTGCAATAATTTTTGGCTCATCCAGAAAAATTTGAAATCTGGCCCCGGAAGAAATTAATTCCTGGTTGAAGGCGAAAAAAAGAATTAGAGCAGCCAGACTCGCTGAAACAACAGCATAAGTCCCGGCCATAGCCTCAATAGTCTCGGCAGTTCCGGAAAAACCCGCAAAATTATCTCTAAGGCGGCAAAAGACGCTGATAGAAACTGCGATTGCGGCCCAAGAAATCACGGATGCGGCTGCCAGGGCAACTCCGTAAATCCCGGCTGCCAAGAAAGAAAGAAAAACTCCTAAGAAAACCAAGGCTGCCGGCGCAATCGTTGACTGTATCCCGACCGCTAAACCTACAATAATGTTTGCGTCCTGACCGATTTGTGAAGCCGAAGCGACCGTTTTCACCGGTTTCCGCTTTGTCGAAGCAAAGTAAATGGCGGCAATGAAAATGCCGACGGCAACCGCCAACCCGGCCAGCGAAGCAAGATAAAGCCCGCTTCCTGAAATCGGAAGAGACGCCGGCAAATCAATTTTCCTGATCGCCAGATAAAAACCGATGGCTGCTATTGGAATAGACACGCCCAGCCATTTGTGAAAAGTTCCGATTATCTCTCGGTTTTCGCCAAAGCCGACAAAAAAGCTGCCGACGACGGCGGCAAGAATCGTTATCGCCGCCAGAAGAATCGGCAAAAACGCCAGCGATGCATTTCCCGGAAATAAAGTCTCAGCCAGAATCACCGCCGAAACCAGAACAATAACATAAGTCCCAAAGAGATCCACCGCCGCGGCAATAGATCTGTTAATCCCGCTGCCGGCCCCGGTCTTCTTAAGATTATCTTCAAGAGTTTCTTTTTCGGGATTGTCGGCCAGATCTTTTCTGATGCTGACCGTTCCGAAATAGATTCCTGAAATGATCCTGCCGAAAGCCGAAATCAGATTTCCTCCCAGAGACAATGAAACTAAAACTTTTAAGTCGTGAGTAAAAAAACAAAAGACCGAAACAGCCAAAAGACCGATGCCGACGACTGAAAGCCCGAGCGCCAAGCTGCTTTTGAAAGAGGTTTTTAGGGATTTTCCCGCTGTTTCTATTCCTCTAAAATCACTGCCATAGAGAGCCGCTTTCCCCAAAAGTCCGACTATGACCGCAGCCAAAACTCCGACTAAAAAACCGAGTCCGGATTTAAAACCGAATGCCGTCCAGAGAATTAAAAAAAACAGGGGAGCGACGACGGCGATCATTCGATACTCTCTTTTCAGAAAAGTTTCCTCCCAGACGTTCTGAAAAAACCCAACTTTTGGATCTGCTTTAGCAGAAATCTTCCGAACTTGCCTGATCAGAAAAAAGACGAAAACCAAACTGAAAAACGAGACGACTATAGGAAAATAAAGCATGAGTTGTTACCTGACAAACAAAGTCGCCAGAGCCAAGGTCAAAGTTCCCAACAACTTGATCAGAACGTGCAGAGACGGACCGGCCGTATCCTTAAAAGGATCTCCGACGGTGTCTCCGGTAACTGCCGCCTGATGGGCAAAGGATTTTTTCCCGCCCAAGTTTCCGGCCTCGATGAATTTTTTGGCATTGTCCCAGGCCCCGCCGGCATTATTCATTACCGTTGCCAAAAGAACGCCAACAATTGTTCCTATCATTATCAGGCCGGCCACGGCTTCTGCTCCTAAAATCAAGCCAACTGCCACCGGAATGCCGGCAGCTAATAATCCTGGCAAAATCATTTCTTTTAAAGCCCCTCTGGTGGTAATGTCTATGCATTTAGAATAATCTGGCTTGCTCTTTCCCGCCATAATCCCGGGATCTTCTTTGAACTGCCGGCGAACTTCGTTGACTATGAGAAAAGCGGCTCTGCCGACAGCCCTGATGGCGAGAGAACTGAAAAGAAAAATCAGCATTGCTCCTATAAATCCGCCTACAAAAACTTCTACCTTGGTTAAATCCACGATCGTTAATTTTGCTTCTTCCAAGTATGCCGAGAAAAGCAAAAAGGCTGCTAAAGCGGCGCTTCCCATGGCATAGCCTTTTGTCAGAGCTTTTGTCGTATTCCCGGCAGAGTCTAACTTATCGGTAATCTTTCGAGCTTCTTGAGGCACTCCTGACATTTCGACAATGCCTCCGGCATTATCGGTGATCGGGCCAAAAGTATCCATGGCCAAGATATAGGCAGCCGTGGCTAACATTCCCATAGTGGCAACAGCGGTGCCATAAAGCCCTCCTCCCTCAAAACCGGTCATGGCTCCTAATTTGAAAGACCCCATAAGAGCCAAGGAAATAGTAACTACGGTAGCGGCCGTGCACTCTAACCCGACTGAAAATCCAGTGATAATATTGGTGGCGTGGCCGGTTTCAGAAGCCCGGGCAATTTCTCTTACCGGCCGGTACTTTGCTTCGGTATAATATTGGGTGATAAAAACAAAGGCAAGGCTGGCTAAAATGCCCACCAATCCTGCATAGAAAAACAAAACATTTCCCAGCATCTCCATGGTCACAAAATAAAAAGCTATGGCAGATAAAAAGCTCGTCACAAAATAGCCCTTATTCAAAGCTTTCATCGGCTCGTCGGTTTCTTTGGCCTTAGCCGCCAGAATGCCGACAATGCTGCAAAGAAGACCAAAGGCGCGCACCACCAGGGGAAAAAGGATGCCGTTGATTCCAAAATGGGGGAATAAAACTACTCCTAGAATCATGGCGCCGATATTTTCAGCAGCCGTTGACTCAAAAAGATCAGCCCCTCTGCCGGCGCAGTCGCCAACATTGTCTCCGACCAGGTCAGCAATGACCGCCGGATTTCTGGGATCGTCTTCGGGAATGCCGGCTTCGATCTTTCCCACCAGGTCGGCGCCGACATCGGCGGCCTTGGTGTAAATTCCTCCTCCCAATTGGGCAAAAAGAGCAACCAAAGAAGCTCCAAATCCAAAACCGACAATCAAAGAGGGGATGCTGACTACCTCGTAGCCAAAAAAATCATAGATGAGGTAAAGGCTGCTGATTCCTAAAAGGCTCATCGCCACAATTGTTATTCCAGAAACCGCCCCTCCCCTAAGAGCAATGGTTAAGGCTTTAGAAAAACTGGTTTGAGCCGCGCTGGCGACCCGAACGTTAGACCTGACGGCAATCCACATGCCGATAAATCCTGAAAAAAGAGAACAAGCGGCTCCGAATATGAAAGCTGCCGAAACCTGAAAACCGTAAATCCAGTTTCCGCTAAAGCCGTAAGCCGCTAATAAAATCAAGGCTAGCAGGCCGGCGATTGCAGCAATGGTCTGATATTGTGTTTTCAGAAAAGCATTTGCCCCTTGCTTGATAATTTCAAAGATCTCCCTCATTTTGTCTGTTCCCTGGGAACATTTTTTAACCCAGAGAGTCAGATAAAAGGCAAAGCCTAGGGCTAAAAAGGAGATAACGATTGGAATGGCTAGCATATTATGAATTATTGTTTTTTACTTTTTTCTCCTCTTTTTCAGAAGAAGTTTTGGCTTTCTTTGAAATTGTCTTTTCCGGTTTCTTTTCTTTCACTTTAGCTTCTTTTCCTTCAGGCTTTACCTCTTCGTCTTTGTCCGATTCTGGCTCTCCTCCGACTTCGGCTTCGTTCCTAATGTCGATTTTCCAGCCGGACAGCTTGGCTGCCAGCCTGACGTTCTGGCCGTCTTTGCCGATAGCCAAAGACAGCTGGTCTTCAGGAACAATTGCGAGAGCCGTATTTTTTTCTTTGATTTTTACTTCCAAAACCTTGGCCGGACTGAGAGCGTTGGCAATCAGCTCTTGAGGGTCTTCCGACCAATGGACAATGTCGATTTTCTCTCCGCCGAGCTCGCTGATGACCGTCATCACTCTAGTGCCTCTCTGGCCGACAGTGGCGCCGATCGGATCGATTCTGTCGTCGTTTGAAACTACGGCGATCTTCGATCGGGAACCGGCTTCCCTGGCGATTGATTTTATTTGGACCTGGCCGGAGGCAATTTCCGGAACCTCCAATTCAAAGAGCTTGGAAATCAGTTTCGGATGGGATCTGGAAAGAAAAATAACCGGCCCGCGGGGAGTGCTCTCGGTTTTCAGAAGATAGACTTTCAGCCTCTGGCCGAGCCGGTAAAACTCTCCGGGCACCTGCTCTTCCCTGGTTAGAATTCCTAAGGCTTTGCCGATATTCAAAAAAATGTTTCTGCCTTCGATCCGTTGGATGATTCCGGAAATCGCCTCGCCTTCCTTTGCCTGGAACTCGAAGAAAACCGTTTCCTTCTCAATCTCCTTGATCTTCTGCAAGACCACTTGTTTTGCCGTCTGGGCGGCGATCCTTCCGAAAGACGAAGCTCCTTTCGTCTCCAAAGGGAACTCTAATTCTTCTCCGGCTTTTACTCCCTTTTTTATCTTTTTGGCTTCGGCGATCAGCAAATGCCTTTCGGGATTAAACCTGACTTTTTTTTCGGCTTCGATTTCCTCTCTCGAACCAAAGGGTTCTAACCTCGGCAAGTTTTTCATCTCCTCCAACTCTTTCTCGGAATAAATCATCTTGTCGTCGACGACCAACTTCACCTGCCAAACCTTGATTTCGCCGGTGTCTAAATCCAGCTTTGCCTTAAGCATCTGGCCTTTTTTGCCGTAATCCTTTTTATAAGCCGAGGCTAGAGCTTGTTCAATGGTTTCAATAACTTTTTCTCTAGGTATGCCCCTTTCTTCGGAAATCTGATTGATGGCGATTGTAAACGATTTTAAGTCCATAATAGAATAGAAAAACCTTCTAAATTAAAGGTCTAAATAGTAATTGATTCAGAATAGCAGAGAGATGAGAAATTATCAATATTGCGCCAATGCTTGAACGATCGGACGGGCCCGGGGAGAATCGCTCCGATAATGCCACTAAACCATAGGCCCTACTTTCCCATTCTTCTTTCTGTTTGGCTATATTGCTCTACGGCTTTTTTAAATTCCGCCACGGAAAAATCAGGATAAAGAGTTTTAGTAAAATATATCTGAGCGTCAGCCACGTCCCACATCATCACTCCTGATGATAAATGGGACCAATTATCCTGTTCGCTGCCAGTACGAATGACTAAATCAACCGCCGGCAAATCTTTTGTCCAGAGATTGTTCTTAATCAATTTTTCATCAATTTTGAATTTTGATTTTTGACCCACTCGACTTTGCTCGGGATTAATTCTAAGTTTATCGAAGAATTGATTCTTGATTTTAGCAATCCTCTGGATTGCACTCGTCATTTCATCAATCCCGCTGTAAGCCATTAAAAAGGTTAATTGATAATTTTTATAATCTTTGGTTTTTAAAATCGCTTCTTCCATCACCCGCTTTACACTTTCAGGAAATAATTCTCTCCAACGGCCGATAACATTGATCTTAATTTTATTTTGATGGACTTCTTTGCTCCTGGCCAATTTTTTAAAATGCTGCTCAAAAAGCTTGAATAAAAAATTAACTTCCGAAGATGACCTTTTGGTAACATTATCAAGCGAGGTTCCCCAAAAAGTAAAATAAGGAATCTTTAATTCTAAAACAGCCTTTAAAATTTTCTCAAGTGTCTTGGCCCCTTGGCGATGACCAAAAAAAGGAGGCAACCCCTTCTTTCTTGCCCAACGCCGGTTGCCGTCGGGCATAATAACAATATGATTTGGTAAATTCATGATTGGCGCCGCATTCAATAAACAAAAAATATGTTGTGGACCCGGGGAGAATTGAATTCCCGCCTCTACAACCCGCCTCCGTTATTTTATGGACCCAGCCAGAACCCCGAAGCATCCGCCCCTGGCGGAGCTACGGGGTAGGTCGAACTTGCCCCCGCCATGTCCCGATAGTTTTGGTGGAACGTACGAAATTGTTTGACAATTTTTACGTTCTTACAACGTTTAAATTTGCTTTGCAAACTTATTTCGTTGTGGACCCAGGCAGACTCGAACTGCCGTTTCCACAATGCGAATGTGGCGTCTTACCACTGGACCATGGGCCCCTAAACAGAAATGAAATTTCTGTCGGGCTCGACGCAAACCCCTATGGTTTGCGTATAGAGCCCTCTATGCAGAAATCCTTTGACGGATTTCTGCCGAGCCCGACGCGTAAGCGTTTAGGGCTTTTTTCTATGCCGAATAACTTCCAATAGTTTCAAAAACCGCGTCAGGATAAAAACAATCAGGATTTCCACCGTCAAAAGAGAAATGTCCCTCAAGGTGCCGACCGGATACCCTTCTTTTGAAAAACTATAATATCCCTTGCTGAAAAAATTGGCTACATATAGCAGGGTCGTCAACAAAATCCAGCCGTAGACAAAAATTTCTCCCTGGCGCTTTTCTTGTTTATCGCCCAACCACCTCAAGAGTTCTTTGTGCAAAGAATAGACCAAAACGACCGCCAGATAAAAAAGGTTAAACTGCGCTGGCAAAAAACTGCCCCGGGTGAAAAAATCGATCGCCATCAGAGCCATCGTCGCCAGGGTGACGATCGAGCAAATGACGAAAAGGTGTTGGTTAATTCTGGTTTCGACCTTCCTCAAATTATTATTTTGACCAACCATAATATTTTGCCCTTAGTTCCTAATTAATCAAAAATTAAGCATATCTTTTGTTTTTATACCGAACGCCTGAGCAAATTTCTTAATCGTCAAAAGAGATGGATTTCTCAAGCCTCTTTCCATACTACTAATATATGTTCGGTGAACTCCTAAAATCTCTGCCACATCGCCTTGCGACATCTTCTTCTTCAAGCGAATTTCCCTAATTCTCTTGCCGAATTTTTTAATCTCGCTGCGCATAAAGTTATCCACAATTAGCTCTTGTTCCAATATAGCGCTTAGTATAAAATAAATCTATAGAGAACAATAAGTCTATACCAATGGCGAAACTTATTAAAATCGGCTGCATCCAGTGCGGCAAATCAACTTTCCGAAGCCGCGGGCGAATGAATGAAAACCAAAAACTCGGCTGGAAGGTTTATTGTTCACGAAAATGCGAATATCAGCATAAAAACAGGAGGCAATTATTATCCTGTGAAAATTGTGGCAAGCATCTTCAGAGGTCTCCTCATGCGATTTCTCCTCATAATTATTGTTCACAATCTTGCGGAGCAATAGTAAATAATAAAAAACGGCCAGAAAGAAACGCTAAAAAGATAAAATGCAAGAATTGTGGAAAAGAATTTAAAAGATGGATTGTGGGCAATAAAAAATATTGCTCGATGGATTGTTTCGCAAAAGCAAAATTATACAACAAAGAAAAACTTTTAGAAATTATAAAAAATACTGCTAAAAAATTGAGGAGGGTGCCAACTAAGCGTGAGTTTTTAGGAGGGATAGATAAAGCATGTGTTAGATTTTTTGGCTCTTGGAATAAAGCAGTTTCTGCGGCAGGATTTATTCCAAACAGATCTCATGATAATAGGATGTATAAACGATCTAACGCTAAATCCTTAGATGGTCACTTATGCGATTCTATTTCGGAACTTTTGATTGACAATTGGTTTCATAAAAACAATATTTTGCACGAAAGAGATGCTTGTTACCCTGAAACGAATCACAAAGCAGATTGGGTAATCTCAACTGGAGACAAAAAGGTATTTGTCGAGTATTTTGGATTAGCGAATGATAGCCCTAGATACGATCGAACTATAAAGGAGAAAAGGAAACTTTGTCAGAAAAACAAAATCTTTCTAATAGCAATCTACCCTCGAGATCTTTACCCTAAAAACCTTCTAGAAGATAATCTAAAAAGGAAATTCAAAAATTTTATAAATGGTGGTGTTGGTCGGGGCGCTGGGATTTGAACCCAGAAATCTCACCCTCCCGAAGGGTGCATGTTACCATTACACCACGCCCCGTAACTAATTTATGTGACCCAATATTTCTCTTTCGTCATCTCGTCTTTTTTCTGCTCTATATCCTGAACTTCTCTTTCCGCCTTCTCTGCCAGCCGCCCCAATTCTTTATCGGATAAAGCGCCCAACCGACTGATTTCTTTTTTCAAATAATCCTTTTTGTTGTTCTTGGGATCTTCGATCACTAATTCCAAGAGCACGGATAGAACCTGGCCAACCTTAGGTCCAGGCTTAATCTTTAGGGCCTCCATAACGTCGTTGCCGTCAACTTTAAGCATCTTGGCAGACAGGGGATCTTGGGACACCTTTTCTGCCATATACTTCAAATGTCGCAGCTTATAAGGCTCGGCTTTGGGAACTCCTGATCCGATTCTATCTGACATTCTCACCTCAAGCAATTGCTGAAAATTCTCCAGACCGACGTTTCTGACCAGGCGTCTAACCGAGCTCTCGCCGACCTCGCCGACGTTGTAGTAGAAAAGGTGGTATCTGACCAGGAGAACGATTTTTCCTGCCAGTTCTCGGGGAAATTTCAGGCGCTCTAGAATTTCTTGGGCCATTCTCGCGCCGATAACTTCATGGTTGTAGAAAGTGGCGTTGGGCCCTTGGCCGCGTTTGGCGCGAGGCTTGCCGATGTCGTGAAACAGGCTGGCCAGCCTAACTTCAAGGCCGAATCCTTTCTTGGCCGCATAATCCAGGGAAAGAACGTTGTGGTCCCAGCAGTTATAGGTGTGATGTTTGTTTTGGCTGACGTTGATGCCCTCTTCCAGTTCCGGCGCCACGAACTCTAAAAGCCCGAGTTCGTGGAGAAGTTCTATTCCTTTGGCCGCTTCTGCGGTCATAATCGTCTTGATAAACTCGTCGCGGATTCTCTCTTTAGAAATTAGTTTCAGTAAGCTGGCATTCTTGATAATCGCCTGCTTGGTTTTCGGTTCGATCTTAAAGTTCAAAGCCGTTGCCAACCGGGCCGCTCTCATCAGGCGCAAAGCGTCTTCATTAAACCTTTCGTTCGGGTCGCCGACCGCCCTAATAATTCTATCTTTTAAATCCTTTTGTCCGTTAAAGGGATCATTAACCGAGTATTTAGTATCTAGTATCTTGCCTGCCCTCCGAAGCTTTGGCGAAGGAGGGTATCTAGTATCTGGTATTTTCAGGGCGATGGCGTTGATAGTAAAGTCCCTTCTCGCCAAATCCTCTTTTAAAGTCTTGGCGAATCTAATCTCGTCGGGATGCCTTTTATCCGTATACTTGGCTTCAGATCTAAAAGTAGTGATCTCGATCTCTTTAAGCCGCGGGTTCCTGTTTTTTGTCAGAATCGTAACCGTCAAAAAAGCGTTTTCGTAAAAATTGTCAGGGAAGATCTTCTGAATTTCCTCTGGACGGGCTGAAGTGGCAATATCCCAATCATTGGGCTCGATATCCTGCAAAAAATCCCTGGTGCAACCGCCGACAACATAAGCCTTAAATCCGGCTTTTTCTAGGCTCAAAATCACCTTTTTTACTTCTTTGGGAATTGTCATTGGCTTATTGGCTTTATGGTATCTTAAAATCAGGTTTTTTTCAATTGATTTTCTAAAATAATTGGGTTATCGTGAGATTAAGTAAAGGCCCTATGTCAAAACCATGTTTTGACCGGGCTCGGCGCCCTTCGGGCGCATAGAGCCCCCGTAGCTTAATGGACAAAGTCCTGGTCTTCGGAACCAGTAATGGAAGTTCGAGTCTTCCCGGGGGCACATGAGCCAGGGACATGTTGAAAATATTAATTTAATAAGCTACATTAATAAATATATGAAAAAAATCGTCATTATTTCGCTGATATTGCTAGCCATCGCTTCCTGGGTTTCAGCTGACGGCCTGGTTCCCTGCGGCGGCGGCACCGGCAGAGGCGTCGGCGGCAGATTGGGAAGATGCTGCGACCCATCGGAAGTTTCAGACCCCGTTAAATATGACTGCATGCCGGTCAATCCACCAGATTGTGAATACCGTTGCAAGCTCTGCCATTTTTTCGTCATGGCCAAGGGTATTATTGACTTCTTTCTGCTCACGATCATCCCGCCAGTAGCCATTTTGCTGACCGTCATCGGCGGAGCTTACTTCATTATCGGTTCCGGCTATAATCCAACCTATATCACAAAAGGGAAATCAATCATTGGTTCCGTTGCCATGGGTCTGTTGATTGTTTACGGCGCCTGGGTTTTTGTCAATCTTTTCTTCGTTGTCATCGGCTTGCAGACCGCCAGCATTCTCGGACAAAGGATTCAAGACTGGTTTGTTTTTCCCTGCGCACCCTAAGATGCGAGTATGAAAATTGCCATTGTTTCTGACAGCCACGACAACTTAGCGACTATTAAAAAAGCTCTTGCTTGGATAAACCGCAACAAAATCACAACGCTGATTCACTGCGGCGATGTTTGCGCTCCCGGAACGCTCAAAGAAATAAGCAAATCGTTTAAGGGCGCGATTCATCTAATTTTGGGCAATATCGGCCCGGTGGGAATCGCAAAAGACCCTTTCAGAATAAAAGAGCTCGGCATAAAAAACGTGAAGTTCTACGGCAAGACCGGCGAGCTGAAAATCGACGGCAAAAGATTGGCTTTCGTTCATGAGCCGGCAGTCGCGGAAAAATTGACCCGAGGCAAGAAATATGATTTAGTTTTCTTTGGCCACACTCACCAACCCTGGGAGAAAAGGATGGGAGAGTGCCGCCTAGTCAATCCGGGAACTTTATCTGGAATGTTCAGCAAAGCCACTTTTGCAGTTTATGATACTGAAACCGATAAATTGGAATTAAAATTGGTGGAAAGATTATAGGGCCCTATACAGAAACTTTTTAGAAAGTTTCTGTCGGGCTCGACAAAGATTCTTAGAAGAATCTTTGTATAGAGCCCCCATAGCTTAATGGTAAAGCAACTTCCTCTTAAGAAGATGACTCCAGGTTCGAGTCCTGGTGGGGGCACCAGAATTAAACCATTCAAGAAATTATGGTCAAACTTACTTCTACTAATCCCGCAAAAAATTACGAAATAGTCGGCTCGATCAATATTTCGACCGCAGAAGAAATAGAAAAGAAGGTTACCGCGGCGCAGAAAGTTAAAACCGCTTGGAAAAAATTGGGCATAGCCAAAAGAACCAAACTTCTATGGCCGGTTCATGAAAGATTATTGAAAGGAAGAAAAGAGATCCGGGATATTGTCATTAAAGAAACCGGTAAGGCAAAGGATGACGTTGAATCGGAAATGGACCGATATGCGAAAACCTTCCGCTGGTTCCTGGAAAACGGCGAAAAATCGTTGGCAGACGAAATAACTTATGAAGACGGTAAATCCGTTCATAAAATCATATATGAACCGCTTGGGGTAACAGCTGTCATTATCCCGTGGAATCAGCCTTACGGCATGTTTGTCTGGGGAGTAATTCCGAATTTAATCGCCGGCAACCCCGTCATTTTAAAACATTCGGAGGAATGTCCACTAACCGGAAGACTTATAGAAAAATTGGTTAATGATTGCCGTTTACCGCCAGGAGTTTTTTCTGAAATCTATGGCGACGGCAGAATTGGCGAGATGCTGCTCCGCCAAAACATTGATTTGATTTGGTTCACCGGCAGTTCTAAAGCGGGAAAAGCCATCTATAAAATCGCTGCCGATAAATTCATTAAAGTGGTTTTGGAAATGGGCGGTTCAAACCCGGGAATTATTTTTGACGACGCGGATGTTGATAAGTTCATTGATAAAATCTATACCAAAAGATTTAGGAACTGCGGGCAAACCTGCGACGCTTTGAAAAGACTGATTGTTCATCGGTCTTTGTTTGACGAGGTCGTGGAAAAGATAAAAAGGGTGGTAGAAACGAAAATCGTTGGCGATCCAGAAAATTCCAAAACGGACATCGGCAGCTTAGTGGCCCAAAGACAGCTGGATTTGTTGGAAGCGCAAGTTAACGACGCTGTCAAAAAAGGCGCCAAGGTTATCACCGGCGGCAAAAGGCCAATGGGGCTAAAGGGCGCTTATTATCTGCCGACCATTTTAACCAATATCAAACGTAACATGAGAGTTTGGCAGGAAGAAACTTTTGGTCCGGTTTTAGCGATCGTGCCGTTTAAAACGGAGAAAGAGGCGGTGGAATTGGCCAATGACAGTAAGTACGGTCTGGGCTCGCTGATATTTACCAAAGACAGCAAGAGGGCGCTCCGAGTGGCTTCGCAAATACAATCGGGGACGGTGGAAATCAACAATGCCAATCACTGGCTAGCCTGTAATCCCTTTGGGGGATATAAGGAATCCGGAATGGGACGCGAACACGGCAAGCACGGCTTCCAAGAGCTAACTCAAATCAAAGTTGTCTCATCGGAAAAATAAGATGGTTGTTAAGAAATTTTTCTGTTTCCGAACGAATAAGTTAAGGATTGGCGAGGCTCTTTCGGTCCAACGGCAAGAAAAACCACCCTTCTAACTATCCATGTCCGAATCCTGGTGGGGACACAATCGCTTCGTTCAAATTAAAAAGTAAAGAAGAAAAATTAAAAAATTAGACAATTAAAAACATGAAAAAGAAAATTCTTATCTTCTCGTTATTAGCGGTTTTGGCGGTCGGAGCAACCATTCTGGTCAAAGTCGCCTTGGATAGCCGGACTGGCGGCTCCCAGCAGGCGGAAAAGGGGAATAATTATCTCGTGGCGATTTACCGATATCTCCAGTCGGCTGTTTCCAACGGGAACAACTTTTTGATTCAAAAACCTTCAAGCGGAGCAATGCCTAAAACGGCTAGCCAGAATACATCCGGCACAGTCATCAGGATTCCCGTTTCTTCCCAGAAGGCAAATTTTGCCGAGGTCAAACAAGGGTTAAAGAGCTTTCGAACCAAAAAATTGCCGAAAGACTTTGTCCTTAATCTTTCGCCTCTGCCAGTAAATCGGGATCTGGTAGTGGTAGAAACCTACAATAACAAAGATCTAAGGCCTGATTTAGAGAAGGCCAAGAAAAATGGGATTTCGACGACAATAAATAACGATTTGCACTTTACTTTCAACTCGCCGGACGAACCCTGGACAGCAGCGGAGAAACAAGCAATAACCAATCGTATAAATTCAGTCTATCCGAGAATGAAACAAATTGCTGGTCCGCCGCTTTTTGATATTTCTGTTAATATTGTTAAAAGCTCCTGGTTGATAGAAGAGGGTATTTTTGGAATGTACAATTCTTCGACGAATACAATCTACTTGGCTCCCATACCTTCTCTTTATCTTGTCGTGCTGACACACGAGATTGGCCACGCTTTTCAGGATGATCTTATACCTTATCCCGACCAATTTTCCGAAAGTATGACCGAGGCCCTAAAAATTATTGTCCATTCGCAAATCAATCTGGCAACAGAACCAAATTTGAATTTCCGTTTAATGACGTGGTATGAAAATCTTAATAAATCCCAAATTACCCCCAGAAACGGTTCTTTCCATGGATTTAGACCGTTGGCCAGCGTGCGTTATATGATGGGGGCTTATGCTTGGGGCAAGGCCTATTTTGAATATCCTAGATTATTTAAAGACATGAATCTGCTTTTTTACGGTATCGGCCTAACCGAACCGGAAATCCTAAAAGACTACAACCTATTGCGCCAGAGAGTAGAAAGCCTAACCCCCTCTCTTACTCTTGAGGGAAAACACATTCCCGCATGGATAAACGGCCAATATATTCTCCGGAACGATCCCCAACAAGGTACAACGATTTACCTTAGCTATGGCAGTTTTTCCTATGCAGGGATAACTTTCAGGGGAATCGCGGCGCTGGCTTACGTAGAAACCTTTGAAGGTGACGTCCCTATTCCCAATGCCCCGATAAGTCTTTCTTGTAAAAAAGCTAGTAATAGTCAGCCCCTACCAAATTGTAATGGCCGCGTGCTCACGACCGATGAAAACGGGTTTGCCTATCTTCTTTTTAACCCGTCTCCCGTCAATGATTATGCAGTGGTAACAGGCACATATGGCGGCATAACCGATACCACCTATGCCCCTCTTCAGACAGCCAATGGCCTGTTTGGAATTCTTGCCCCCTTACAAAACGGTACCCTGGTCGCTTTAACTCCGAGTGGAAGCTACCGAGCAATCGTAACTAATGGCACCTTTGCTATTTCCCAATTAAGAAATTACCAGGGAATAATTAATCTAAATTTTAACAGTGGAGCAATAAGACAACAAGTCAATAAGGGAAAGAGCGATTATTATAAGAAAATCACGCCTTAAACGAATAATAGAAAAATGATTCCTGGCGGTGGCGGCAAATAAATTCAAAAAGCGCTATTCGGCTTCGCAAAACAAAAAATTATAAATTAACGAAGCTTTATTAATATGAAAAAGAAAATTCTTCTGGCAATCTTAATCCTCGTTTTGATCGGGACAGTTTTTATTGTTAAGGGCGCAGTCAGAACCGCTAAAAATGCCGTCATCGTCAAGGGTCTGCTAGTAAAAATCGCTGCCGGCCAAAGCGGAATCCAAGCTTATCCACCAGTGCCCACAACCCTGGAACTAACCGAAGAAGAAGTTAATGCCGGCTTGGATTTATTATGCGGCTTGGGCAATCCAATAATCCAAGGAGTGAATTTCGTGAAAAATCTGACCGGCGGCAAAGAACCAGCGCCAGTTCAACCAGAAACAATTGTCCTGCCTTGCCAGTATTTTCGCGATTTTAAGATCAAATTTAGCGATAGCAAATACTTAGCAAAGGCTCGGCTGCTAAAACCGCTCCAAGGGAACATTGAGGTCGAGGGAACGCTTGCTTTGAGAAATGAAAGAAATGTTGACGTTAAATTTGAAAAAGTCTTGCTTGATAGCCAGCCAGTTTCTCTGGAAACCACTGCCCAGCTGGAAAATATTGCCCAGCAGGAAATCAATGGAATCGCCGCAAGAATGAAAGACCTAGCACTCCAGGAAGTCACCGTCTCTGAAGGTAAGATCATTTTTAAAGGAATCTTTTCTTTTGACGAACTACTATGTTCTTTCGGCCTAAAAAATTACTGCTCGATCGAAAGCAACGGCGATTACGAAATTTTCTAGCCGAAAACTCATTTCTTCCCGGTCACCCATTACGAAATTTCCACGATCGTGGAAATTCCGTCATCGGTTATTTTAAATCAGGTCAAATATTTTTTTCAGATGAAGCTCGTTATCGATTTTCTCTGCCAAAATAGTTCTGACATATTGACGCATCTCAAAAAATTCAATCACAAAATCAATTTCGTCTTCGCATTCATAAGGAAAAACGAAAACGCTTTTTTGGAGCTCGTAAAAACCAAGTTGTTTTAACTTTTCCCTTAAAGCATCTCTTGCCTGCCTTAATCTCTCGGGGATATCAAAAATCACCAAGCGCCATTTTTTATCCCAGTTTTCCCTTTGCAAGCAAATTTTTTCAAACCGGAAATTCAAGGTTTTAATTTTCCCCTTCGTGCTTAAAACAAAAGTAAGGCTGCCATCCGGATTTTCTTTCTTCTCCACCAGCCTAGAACGATAAAGTTTCCTTATTTCGCGCCAAAGCTCTTTTTCATTAATTTTTTTCCATTCTCGATTAACCGACCTTATAATTTTCCACTGTCTGCCAGGATGATAAGTACAACCAAGCGCTAATCCGCCAGCCAATAAAAGTAAAACTTTTTTCGTTAAAGTATTAAGTTTAACCATTTTTCCATTATATCTCAGAATAAACTAACCGACAACCAAAAATCCACGATCGTGGATTTTTGGTAATAGGTTGGGGAGAGTTAAGACTTTTCTGGCCTTCCTTCGAGTTCAAACTCGCGGGCTTTGAGGATTTTGACATTGGCGAATTTCCCGCAAAGATTCTTTTGAGATTTAAATCTGACAGTTTTAAAATTCCTGGATCTGCCCAGACATTCTTTCCTTTTAGGCAAATAAGTATCAACTAAAACTTCAAGGGTTTTGCCGATTTCTTTTCCAAGGTTTTCTTTAGCGGTTTTTCTCAAAAGCCTGGTTAGTTTTTCAAATCTGGCCTCTTTCAGTTTTTTTAGGACATTGTCTTTCATTAGCCTTTCGGCAACCGTTCCCGGTCGAGAAGAGTATTGAGCGATATAGGCCATAGTTGGTTGGATTTTCTTGAAAACATTGTAAGTATCCTGAAAATCTTTTTCCATCTCCCCGCAAAAGCCGATGATAATGTCGGTAGAGAAACTAAAATCGGGAATTTTCGCTTTCATTTTTTTTAAGATCTCCGAGTACTGTTTAACCGCGTATTTGCGGTTCATTTTCTTAAGAATTCTATCGGACCCTGACTGCAGGGGCAGATTCAAGTAGTTGTTCACTTTTTTAGCTTTCGCCAAAAAATCAATCAGTTCATTGCCGAAGTCCAAAATATAAGATGATTCAAATCTGACCCAGAATTTCCCCGGGATTTGCTCAATATCTCGCAAAAGGTCAACGAATTTATACTGCTTGTTCTGCGGGTCGCGCCAGCTGGAAACCGTCTGCCCCAAAAGCCAGATTTCCTTGTATCCGTGCGAGACGAGGTTAGCAACTTCGGCAAGAATATCGGCACCGGGACGGTTAATTTCCAAGCCCCTGGTATAGGGAACAGCGCAATAAGCGCAAAATCTGTTGCAGCCGAAAGAAATGGGCACTAGAGCCGAAAACTTGCTCTGGCGGCCGGGTTTAGTCTTAAAGTAGCTGATTTCTTTCAGGCTTAAGCCTTTGCTTCCTGCCAAAATCGGCAAGGGAGGCAGAATTCTTTCATCTTTGTTGAGTTTTTTCAAGAACCGGGGCAGGTTTGTCAAATCTTTGATGTTAAAAATTAAATCAAGCTCCTTGAAAAACCTTTGTCTATCCCGAGGCAAAATGCAGCCAGTGGCAATAACTTTAAAATGCGGGTTTCTTCTTTTCAGCTCAGAAAACTTTTCCATCTGGCCGTAAATCCGGTCAATGGCTGATTGCCTGACCGAACAAGCGTTAAAAACCAAAATATCAGGAGTCCGACTCCTGCAAACTTTCCGGTAGCCGGCCTTTTCTAAAACCGTGACGATTCTTTCCGAGTCCGACCGGTTCATGGCGCAACCGTAGGTGATAATCGAATATGTTTTATTCATTTTTCTTATTCTTTGATAAACGACTCTTTATCATTCTAACAGATTTAATGGAAAGATAAATTTATTGGCGCGGGGGTTTGACTAATTGATCATAATAATATAAGAAGGGAATATTGATTGACCCCTTTCTAAAGAAGGGGCTGATAAGTTATAGCGGGCGAGACGCTCGATATATCATTTTATGCTATAATAAACATATGCTAACTCCTGAAGAAAAACGAAAGGCTATCGAAAAAGCCAAGCTTCACGAAAAAGACACCGGCTCTCCCGAAGCCCAAATCGCCATTCTTTCTGAAGAGATTAACCGGTTGATTTTGCACCTGAAGAAGTTTTCAAAGGATTTCGCCTCAAAAAGGGGCCTTTTGAAAATGGTTTCCAAGAGAAAAACGCTTCTTAACTATCTAAAGAACGAAGATGAAAAAAGATACAACGAAATCTCAAAGAAGGTCGGACTGGGAAAGTGAGTCTCCTCCCTTGCCGGAAATCTCGTTAAAACACAAGGAACAGCGGGTTCTGGTTTTTTTTGATATCCAGAACCTCTACCATTCTGCCAAGAACCTTTACGGAGCCAGGGTCAACTTTGCCGAGATCTTGAAAACCGCTGTCGCCGGCAGAAAGCTGATCCGGGCTTTCGGCTACGTCGTTAGGACCAAAACCGGAGAGGAAAAGCCGTTTTTCGAAGCCTTGGCAAAACTGGGAATCGAAACCAGGGTCAAAGACCTTCAGGAGTTTTACGGCGGCCTGAAAAAAGCTGACTGGGACGTCGGTATTGTCATTGACGCGGTCAGAACCGCGCCCAGCTGCGACGTCGTTTGCCTTTGCTCCGGCGACGGCGATTTTATCCCGCTGGTAGAATACTTAAAAAACCAAGGCAAAAGGGTGGAAGTGCTGGCTTTTAGCCGATCTGCCTCGGCAAAATTAAAAGAATCGGCCGACGGATTCATTGACCTAGAAGCCTCTCCTCGCGTTTACCTAATTCCGAGCAAAGCGAGGAATCAAGGTTCTGTCGAGCGTTAGCGAGGCAGGTTCTTATTAAGAAAATAAATTAATTTTCAATGAAATCACAAAAGTTTGAATTAGATTTGGCAAATAGAAAACTCGTAATTGAAATCAGCGACATTGCCGAACAAGCTTCGGGCAGCGCTTTTGTCAGATACGGCGATACTTTGGTGTTGGCCACGGCCGTCGCTTCCACGAACCAATCTGGCTCTCAAGGATTTTTTCCCTTGACCGTGGAATACGAAGAAAGGTATTACGCCGCCGGAAAGATCAAGGGGCCGAGATATATCAAAAGAGAAAGCCGTCCTTCAGACAAAGCCATTCTCAACGCCCGGCTCATTGATCGCACTATTAGGCCGCGTTTCCCGAATAATTTCGGCCACGAAGTCCAGGTAGTGACCACTGTCCTATCCTGGGACGGACAAAATGACCCAGATACTTTAGGCATTATTGCCGCCTCTACGGCTTTAACGACTTCTAATATTCCTTGGCAAGGACCGTTAGCCGCGGTTAGGGTGGGACAGATTGAAAATGAATACGTCTTAAACCCAACCAGCGACGTTGAAGAAAAAATCAAGTTTCAGATGGTGATTTCCGGCGATTTTAAAGGAGAGGAATTGATCGTGAACATGCTTGAGGGCGAAGGAGCAGAAGCTAATGAGGATTCGGTTCTCGACGCGGTTGAATTCGCCAAACCTTACCTGAAGCAAATTATTGATTTGCAAAAACAAATCGCTTCAAAGATCGCCAAAACAAAGCTGGAGACAAGGCCGGAAAACAATGACTTGAAACAAGCGGCCAGGGAATTCCTTAATGAAAAAATAAAACTCTTGCTAGCTCAAAACAACAGGGCTTTAAAGCAGCTGGCGGAAGAAAGCCTTAAGCAGGAACTGGCCGATTTTGTCAAAGAAAAATACCCCGAAAGCAATGTCAATCTTTCTCTGATCTTCGACGAAGAAATAGACCGCGTCCTAACGGAAAATATATTGGAAAAAGGGATTCGCTCGGACAACAGGCGGCTTGACCAAGTCAGGGAAATTTCTTGCGAGGTCGGCTTGCTGCCGAGAACCCATGGATCGGGACTCTTCTGCCGCGGCCAAACAAAAGCTTTGTCTATCCTGACTCTGGGAGCGCCCGGCGACCAGCAGATACTCGAGGGCATGGAAATCACGGGTAAAAAAAGGTATATGCATCATTATAATTTCCCTCCCTACTCTGTGGGTGAAGTCAAGCCCATGAGGGGCCCCGGAAGAAGAGAAATTGGCCACGGCATGCTGGCGGAGCGCGCTCTTTTGCCCCTCATTCCCGGTTTTGAAGAGTTTCCCTACACTATCAGGGTGGTTTCAGAAATTCTGTCTTCCAACGGCTCGACCTCAATGGCCTCGGTTTCCGGCTCTTCTCTGGCTTTAATGGACGCTGGCGTGCCGATTAAGCGGCAAGCCGCCGGCATTTCCATTGGCATGATCATGGACGAAAATAGCGGGAAATACGTTCTCTTGACCGACATCCAGGGGCCAGAAGACCATCACGGCGATATGGATTTTAAAGTGGCTGGCACGAGACTCGGAATTACCGCCCTGCAAATGGACGTTAAGACAACTGGCGTCACCCAGAAAATCATGGCCGAGGCTTTAGAAAAAGCCAAGAAAGCGAGAAACGAAATTTTAGACGTTACGGAAAAGACCATTGCCGAGCCCAGAAAAGAACTTTCACCTTTTGCTCCGCGCATCTTAACTTTGCAGATAAATCCAGACAAGATCCGCGACGTCGTCGGCCCCGGGGGGAAAATCATCAATGAAATCATCGCCCAAACCGGAGCGGCAATCGACATTCAGCAAACCGGCCTTATTTTCATAACTGCTGAAACCGAAGACGCTGCTAAAAAAGCTTTTGAGTGGATCGGAAACATCACCCACGAAGCCAAGGTTGGCGAAACTTTCAAGGGCAGAGTCAGCCGGATCTTTGATTTCGGAGCCATGGTGGAATTTCTGCCAAACCAGGAAGGGCTGATCCACATTTCCGAATTGGCTCACTACCGGGTGGGAAAAGTGGAAGACATCGTTAAGATCGGAGACGTCGTCCCCGTAAAAGTGATCGGCATTGACCAGCAGGGGAGAACCAATCTATCTCTGAAAGCAATGTTAAAACAAGAAAACCATGAAGGAGAAACTCGTTTTCCTCAAAAGAGGAGAGATTAGGACAATGGCCAAGGACCTCGCCCTCCTTCAAGAAGAAGAAGCGATCAAGGAAAGACAGCGAATCACCGGCATTAACAAAGCCGAGGAAGGGCCTAGGCAAGCGCCTTTTGAAAGAGAAAGAATCTCGCAAACAATTGTCCCAGAGCCCGTCCTCGAAAATAAAGATTATGAAGGAATCCCTCTGCCGCCGAAAATCAAAAGATCTCCTCCTTGGAAGAAAGCTCTCATTCGCGTCCTCGTTGTCCTGGTTTTTTTGGGATTCCTATTCTTAGTTTCTTTTAGTTATTGGTTCTTGGTGATAAAAAGGAGTCGGCCCCAGCCTTCGCCATCACCTAGTCCTTTATCTAGCCCGTCGCCCAGCCCGACCCCTTCAGAATCGGCCAATCCCCTGATTCCCCCCTCGCCAATCATCTCGGTCAAGGAAATAAAGATTGTCAGAATTGTCCCCGAAAGCGATCTCAAAACCCAGCTTTCTGAAACTATAAAAGCCGTTCTCGTAAGCGAGAATAGCCCAGAGTTTTTTGAACTACTGCCGGAAAAAGACAATCGCTATTTCAATTTAAAAGATTTTTCTGACGGCCTTGGTTTAAAGTCTCCTGAAAGCCTGTTCAAGTCTGCCTCTGACAAAACTGAAGATTTCGACTTTTTCCTCTATGCCAGGGGCAAAAGCAATAAGGGGTTGGGATTGATAGTAAAACTCAAAGACAAGGAGTCTGCCGACCAGGCAGTCAGAACCTGGGAAAAGACTATGGTCAAAGATTTTGCTAATTTCTTTGGCGCCCTCGGCAAAGAAGCTTCCGCCACGGGTTCTATTTTTAAGCAAACGAGCTACGGCGGCACCTTTTTTCGTTATCTTTCTTTCCAAGAAAAAAATCTCGGGATCTGCTGGGCGATCTACAAAGATTATCTGATTATCACCTCTTCCGGAGAAAGCATAATGAAGACAATCGACTTTTTGAAAACAAATCCGGCGGAAACTAACTAATTAAGAGAGACTATGTTTGAGAAAACTTTTGTCGAACAAATGAGAAGCCGCCTGGAGCAGGAAAAAAAGAATCTTGAAAAAGAGCTGGAGAACTTTGCCAAGAAAGACAGATCACTTAAAGGCGACTGGGATACTTTTTTCCCCAATTTCAAGGGGGGAAGTCTTGAAGAAGAAGCCGACGAAGTTGAAGAATACGGAAACCTCCTGCCGATAGAAAGAGCTTTGGAAACCAGGCTGACTCAAATCAATACTGCCTTAGAAAAGATAAAAGGCGGCCAATACGGCATTTGCAAGATCTGCAACAAGGAAATCGGCCGGGAAAGGCTGGAGGCTATACCGGAAGCTGCGATCTGTAGAAAGTGCAAAAGCTAAGACCGCGAACCCAAAATCTCTCAATCAAAACCCCTCAAAAGAGCTAAGGGGGTTTTTATTGAAAACAAAAACGGGAGCAGGTATCGCTCTCGTTCCGCGGAATCGTCAGCAAACAGGTATTCCTATTTGGTAAAAGGATTTTTAGCTCCCGTTACCTGGAAATGCAAGTGGCAGCCAGTTGACAAGCCCGATCCAGCCATGCCATAGGCTCCGCCGACATAGCCGACGATCTGCCCCTGGGAAACTTCTTGACCTGGATAAACCGTGGCGCTGGCGATATGCCCATAAAAACTGACGACTCCGTTGGGATGCAAAATCGTCAGATGATTGCCGGCTCCATTAAAGGCCCAGCGGGACGCCGAAGCGGTCAGCTTAACTTTTTGGACTTTGCCAGAGGCCGCCGCAAAAATCGGTTCATAGCACTTGCCGTGGCTGAAATCAATGGCGTTATACCAATGCAACCCCTGGGTAATCCGGCAGGGAGCTGAAATCGGACAGATGAAATAGCCGGCGACCAAAGGCGCCAGTTTAACAGGAGACGAGGCTATTGGAGGCGGGGGAAGAATGCCGTCGGGAACAATAACGATATCGCCGGTAAAAACCTCGTTCTCGTCCTTCATTTCGTTGAAATCGATCGCTTTCTTTACGTCTGCTTTGTACTTTTTGGCTATCTCTCCCAGGGTTTCTCCCGGCTTGACCAGATGCATGACTCCGGAGACAGGCAAAATCACCAGCTTTTTGCCGGTAGAGATGGCCGAATTCTTATTCAAGTTGTTGGCCCATAAAACCGTTTCCAGAGAAATCTGGAATTGTTCGGCGATTGACGACAGAGTATCACCTTCTTTGACTAAGTATTCAACAATGCCGCTTCGGTCGTCCTCGGTTCCTTCTACGCTATCCAAAAGGGTGGCCAAAACCTGGGGATTGATCGTTCCTGCCGGCGAAACGGCTTTAAGGCTGTTTTTCTGTATCAGATAGAAATCCGGCGATTGGAAAACCCCGGCTGAAGGGCCGATGGTAAAGTCCTGATTAATTCCGGCATTGGGAGAAGTTCTAGGCAAGCTGGCGGAAAAGGAATCTCCGGGCAGTCCTGGCAAAAGGGGGATCGCCAATAACAAAACAAAGGCGACGCTCCCCAAATAAATCAAGGGGTCCTGCCGAGATCCCAAAATATGACTGGCTATTTGCTTCCCCAGCGAAAAGTTGGGGATTTTCTTAAAAAAGCGTAAAATAATACAATCTCTTTTTAATCTATTAGAATATCATGAGAAAACCGCCTAGTCAAATCAGCCATCCACAGGTTCTCCAGCTCTATACCAGCGAGGCTGGTCGAGTTCTTAAACCCAAAAAGCACCTTGGTCAGCATTTTCTCCGCCAAAAAAGCGTCTTGAACAAGATAATCGAGGCTGCCGACTTGAAAACCGGCGACCTGGTCCTGGAAATCGGCCCGGGCTTGGGGGTTTTGACCGAAAAACTGGCTCAAAAAGCGGGTCGGGTGGTCACCATAGAGAAAGACCCCCGGCTGATACCTTTGCTCAAAGAAAAGTTTAAAGATAATAGAAACGTGGAAATTGTTGAAGGCGACGCCCGCGAACTAGTATCTAGTATTGAGTATTTAGTATCTAGTATGAAAAATATACGATCGCCGTCGAATACTAGATACAACCCTTCGACAAGCTCAGGGTTGTCCCGAGTGAAATCGAGGGACAAGATACCAGATACTAAATACAAGGTCGTGGCGAATTTGCCCTACTATGCCGCTACTCATATTATCCGTTGTTTGCTTGAATTGCCTTGCCCGCCCGAGCTGATGGTCTTAATGGTCCAAAAAGAAGTGGCTCAAAGAATTTGTCCTTCGACGGGCTCAGGACGGGGTGCCAAGCCCAAAATGAATCTCCTGGCAATTTCGGTTCAATTTTACGCAGAGGCAAAAATTATCAGCTATGTCTCTAAAAACGCTTTTTGGCCAAAGCCCAAGGTAGACTCGGCTATTATAAAGATCACTCCGCAAAAATGGCAAAAACAATCGGTGCAAGAATCTCACGGTCGTGAAAAAGGCATACAGATTACCCGAACAAATAACTGTTTTCTCAATGAGAAGAACAAAAGATTATTTTTTAAAATTGTGAAGGCTGGGTTTTCCCAGCCGAGAAAACAGCTAGTTAACAACTTGGCCTCCGGACTTGGGTTGCCAAAAAGTCAGATTAAGAATTGGCTTTTAGGAAACAAGCTGGAACCAAATGCCAGGGCTGAATCCCTCAGCCTTGAAAACTGGCTGGCTTTGACTAAAACTTTTGTGCTAGAATGAAGAATCGAGTTTTAATTTAAAAGATAATATAAGATGAAAAACTCTTTATTTAAAAAAGTTTCGCTATCAACAAAAGTCTCTTTGCTAGCCTTAGTCCTGTTCGGGCTGGCTATTCCTCTTAGTCAGGGCCAGGCCTATTTCGGAGTCTTAGCCGCAGCCATCGGCGGTTCGATTCTCGCCATGAGCCTCCAGTTTTTTGTCGGCGTCAGCTTGGTGGTTGTATTATTCGCCAACCTGTTGTTTCAACTGGTCAGCAGCCCGTACTTTATCACTCTTCCTTACACTTCCGGCGGCATTGTCGCTCCTGGCTGGGCGATCACCAGGGACCTGGCTAATATGGGATTCATTTTCGCCTTGGTTGTCATTGGCTTGGCGACTGCCTTGAGATTAGGAGAATATCACGCCAAAAAAACCCTGCCATTGCTGATAGCGATGATCCTTTTGGTGAACTTCACCCCGGCCATCTGCGGCCTGATTGTCGACGCTGCCAATATTGTCATGAATTTCTTTATCGAGGGCGTTTCCAGTTTTGATACATTGGTCGAGATCTCTGTCTCTCAATACGCCGCTCTCAAAAACTCTTTTACCAGCCTCCCCGGTTACCTGACCGGTCATATAGATATAATCTTCAGAAGCATGGCCATGGGTTTCTTCAATACCGTTACCGCCCTATTTCTGGTTCTTTACTCTTTCCTTTTCATAATGCGCTATGTCGCCATCTGGATTTTGGTCATTCTTTCTCCGCTGGCTTTCTTCGCTAATGTCTTACCGACGACTAGGAAATACTTTTCCGCCTGGTGGAACCAGTTTCTCCAATGGTCGTTTGTCGGCGTTTCCGCCGCTTTTTTCCTTTATCTGGCCGAACAGCTGCTCGTGCTGGTGGATACCGACCCGACAATCCCGCCCATTCCCGCCGGGATAAGCGCTCTCACTCTCGGGCTCCTGCCGGTCATTGACTTTAACACGATCATGAGGTATGTGGTTGTCCAGGCTCTGCTTGCTTTTGGCTTTTTTGGCAGTCTGTCAAGCGGCGCTATCGGCGCCAGCGCCATCATGTCTACGGCCAAACGCTTTGGCCCGAGCGCGGCCAGGGGCGTACAAGGCCTAGCCATGAAAGGCATTAAAAAAGGCACCGCAAAAGGCAAAGAGGTGATTGGCAGGGGAACCGAACGCCTTAAAAGAGAAATTCTCTCGACTAAAACCGCAACTAGTATTATTGAGGGCGCGGAGAAAGCGGATTTTGGCAAAAGCCTGCCCGGCAAGGGCTTGACATGGCTGGCTAAAAGGGGCGCCCTTGAGGCGAAAAAACAGAAAGCTGACGTTCCTACCCAAATTGATAAAATTATGGAAGATAAAACTCTCAACCAGCTAGTCGACCAGGAAGATTATACCGGAGCCAAACTACTCGTAAATCAAGGCAGGTTCTTACCTCTAGAAAGAGATCTATGGGCGGCGGGGGCGACTGCTTTGATTTCCAAGAAAAAAGGAGAGGCTGGCCTGTTTAAGCCCGGGGATGCCGCTCTTGAAGAATTAAGGAAAAAGGGGTTGACCGCCCAGGCTAAATACTCCAGAAGACATCTTAGGGAAACGACTTCTGATGTAATCCAGCTGTCAAGAGAGAAAGTCGTCTGGGATACCTTTCTCGATCCGTCAAAGAAAGAACATAAGGACGAAATGGATTCCGTCTTAAAAGAGTTTCGGGAATTATCAACAAAAGCGGTGGCAAACCAAACCGACGACGAAAAAGCGACAGTTGCGTATCTGGATAAAGAGTTTTCCGGATGGCGAACTACCCGATTGGCCGACTTAAGCCAAACTATCGACCAAGTTATCACCGCCGGAAAAACTGATCCTCTTTACCAGGCCATTGCCCAAACCTGGTCTCTTGATAGAACGGTCAAGGGCTTAGACCAAGAAGCCATACGCCAGTTGTCGGGAGAATCGGCGGACGATCCTCTAATTTTGTCAAAAATAGCCCGCTTCAGAGGTTCAAGTCACATCAAAGCTTTTTATGAAAAATTCGGCCCGGAGCGAGGAGGCAAGCTCGCCGCCTGGGTCGAGGGCAACGGCAGCTGGAACATGGCAAAGAGAAATTCCCAAGTGTTAAGAGACACAATCAATCACAACCAGGATATGTATGGATTCCAGGTAGCGAAAGATCAAAATAACCAGCCGTTTGTTAATGAAAACATGCAGCCAGTATTGCTAAATGATCGTGGCAAACTTAATGAATATGTAAATTTCGCTAACGGCAAAATCGCCAAGCCAGACTGGTTGCATACGATAACCACTTGTCCGTTTTGTGGGGGGACAACTCCTTCAGGAATACCGTGCCCGCGCTGCGGAGCTGGAGGACCGCCGTATGTACCTCCGCCGCCGACACCGCCTCCGCCTGTTGTCCCGCCTGTGGCACCTCCAACGCCAGTTTCTGGAGCGACTACTGGTTACGTAACAACCCCGTCCGGATTAGCGGTCCCAGCGGTTCCCTCTGGAATAAAGCCTATAAAAACTCCAACGGGCGGAAAATTTGTTAGCGGAACGCCGCCAATTCCTCCTATCGGGACACAACCGCCGACTAGCCCCCAACCGCCAGCGACAGGCCCTTCATCGTTCTCTCCTGCCACAAACGATCCACGGCAACAGTTAGATCCTCATTCGCTTAAACCAGGGGTCGAGGTTGCCGGCACGGTCAAGGGGGCAACTACCCTGAAATGGGAAGACGGAACAAATTCTCCTTATGAAAGATACCCCAGCCCGATGTCCGGACAGGAAAGAATTAGGGCAAAAGACGAGAAAGCCCCCCCCATGTTCCTAAAGGATACGACGCGCCAAGGCAGGCCGATCCGGGTAAAATACGATGCAGGCATTGTCCGTAAAGACACCGACACTCTGGATATCAAGGATCGCATTAGGGGAGGAAGATACAGAATAGAAAAAGGCGTGTTAAGGAGATTAGCATAGCCGGATTAATCGGAATGCGATTATTTTATTAAAATAAACTGCCGTGATCAAAAAATACACTCGAGAGCAGATAATGAAGCTTTATTCTCAGCTGCCGGAAGACATCAAGCAAGCAATTGACTCCGAGGAAAATCTCAACGCCCTTGAGCAGATTTTTGACAACAACAAAATCTTTGACGAAAGGGCGACTAAAATTTCCGCATTGGTCAGAGACGTTCTTTACGGGCTCTTGCCACCGGGAGAATTTCTGCCGTCTCTGGAAAAGGAGGTAACCTTGGAAGAAGAAACCGCCAAAACAATCTCTCAAGAAATAAACCGCTTTATCTTTGCTCCGATAAAAAGAAGCCTGGCCAGCCTCCATAAAACTGACGCTGGCGCAGGAGAAGAAGCGACGGAAAAAACAGAAACGGTTCCCAAGCCGCCAGCAAAACCAGACGCTTACCGAGAACCTATTGAATAACAGCGACTAGCGTCTAGGGATTAGCGTCTAGATCCTTTTGCGTATGTATTTAAAGTCTTATAAAGAACTGACGGTATGGAACAGGGCGATCGAGCTGGTAAAAGAAATTTATATTCTTACCGGCAAGTTCCCGAATGCTGAGGTTTATGGGTTGTCTATTCAAATGAGGAGAGCAGCCGTTTCGATTCCTTCTAATATCGCCGAGGGACATTTGAGAAGAACCTTAAAAGAGTTTTTACAATTCTTGCATATTGCTTATGGCTCTTCGGCCGAATTAGAAACCCAGCTTATAATCGCCGGAGACTTATATCGCGAGAATAATTACGCAAGAGCAGAAAATCTTCTCGAAGAAGTCCAAAAAATGTTAAATACTCTTATTAAAAAATTGGAATTAAAAACTAGCCGCTAGACGCTAGCCGCTAGCCAACTAAGAAATGCGGTTTCAAGTTCCTCAATTCATTGACCAAGAGACAAAGATTGCCGGTCCCTTCACTTTCAAGCAGTTTATCTTGCTGGCGATCGGAGGGGCTTTTATCGGTTTTGTCTATCTTTCCGTAGCAAAAACCAATTTCTTTCTCTTTCTCCTGGCCAGCGGCGTCATCGCCCTCGTCACCGCCGCCCTGGCCTTTTTAAGAGTCGAGGGAAGGTCGTTTCCTGTCATCCTCGGAAATTTCTTCGGTTTTTTTGTTTCCTCAAGAATCTATCTCTGGAAGAAAAAAGAGCTGCCGCCGAGAATTGTCTGGAAAAAAACGGAAGATTTAAGCAGGGTAGTCAAACCGAAGATAATTTCGCCCGAACTGAAAGTGATCGGCAGAAGCCGCTTAAAAGAAATGTCGAACCGAGTCGACACCCAAAGATAAATTATGGCCAAATCTTCAACTCAAGACTTTTTAGAGATTGATCAGATTAGGGAGGGGATGATTATTCTAAAGAATAAGGGCCTCCGGGGAGTAATGATGATCTCCTCCCTGAACTTTGCTTTGAAGTCGGACGAAGAGCAGCAGGCGATCATCTACCAATTCCAGAGCTTTATAAACTCCCTGGATTTTTCCGTCCAGATCATTGTCCAATCGAGAAAACTGAACATTACCGGCTATCTGGACCAGATAAAACGTTTGGAGGACCTTCAGCTCGGCGAGCTGATGAAAACCCAAACCGCCAGCTACTATGATTTCATCAAGGGATTGGTCGAGGGAGGAACGATTATGAGCAAAACTTTTTTTATGGTCATCCCCTACACTATCTTGGAAGCCCAGGGAGTGTCCGCTTCAGGCAGCCTTTTTAAAATGCCTAAATTCCCGACTTTGACCGAAGACCAGTTCCAGAGATGCAAGTCCCAGCTCTGGCAAAGAATGGAATTTTTGGCTTTGGGATTAAAAAGAATGGAGCTGCAGGTCGTTCCTCTGGCGACTCCGGAATTGATCGAGTTTTTCTGGGCCATCCACCATCCAAGCGAAGCCGAAGTCGGCTATTACCCCGAAATTCCTCCTGAACTCACCCAAGAAAAACCAACGAGCTTTTAGTATTTTAGCTGTTAGCATATTAGCGTATTCGTATATTCGTAGAACAATGAACATTCCCTTTTTTAAAAAAAACCGGGGTTTGCCGGAAAAAATCTTCGAAGCCGAGATTCTCAACGTCAGGGATTTTATCGCCCCGTCTTCGATTGAAATCCAGCAGAGCTTTTTGAAGATCGGGGAAAAACTCGCCAAATCCTTTTTCGCCTTTTCTTATCCCCGGTACCTTTCCACCGGCTGGTTTTCGCCCATCATCAACCTCGAAACGCCGATGGACATTAGTTTTTTCATCCACCCGATTGATACCGGCTTGATCTTGAAATTATTGAGAAAAAAAGTGACCGAGGTCCAAGCGGAGCTGATTGACCGGCAGGAAAAAGGACTCATCCGAGATCCTGTCCTGGAAACCGCTTTCCAAGACATGGAAGCTTTGAGGGACGGATTGCAAACCGCCCAGGAAAAAATGTTCAGGTTCGGCCTCTATATTACTATTTACGCTGACACGGAAAAACAACTCCGCGACGTCGAGCTGACCTTGAGATCAATCCTCGAGGGAAAACTGATTTTCATCAAGCCCGCCCTTTTCCAACAAAAACAAGGATTCATTTCTACTTCTCCTTACGGTCTGGATTTGTTAGACATCCACACGCCGATGAACACCAGCCCGCTTTCTTCAACTTTTCCCTTCATTTCTTTTGACTTAAGTTCAAACGAAGGGACTCTTTACGGCATCAACCGGCACAATAATTCCCTGATTCTTTTTGACCGCTTTAGTTTAGAGAATGCGAACCTCTTAATTTTCAGTAAATCGGGTGGGGGTAAAAGCTACTTCGCGAAAGTTGAAATCCTAAGGTCTCTGATGACCGGGGTCGACACGATTGTCATCGACCCGGAGAACGAATATAAGTTCCTGGTTGATGCCGTCGGTGGATCGTTCTTCAACATTTCCCTGAGCTCGGAAAACCATATAAACCCTTTTGACCTGCCTCTGCCCCGGGAAGATGAAGATCCCGAAGACGTTCTTAGATCTAACGTCATTAACCTCGTGGGGCTCTTGCGACTTATGCTCGGCGGTTTAACCGCAGAAGAAGACGCCATTATCGACCGGGCCATAGCCGAAACCTATGCCGCCAAAGACATTACCCCGGAATCCGATCCCTTAAAGTGGCAGGAAAACATCCCCCTTATGTCCGATTTGGAATCGGTTCTCGAAACCATGGAGGGAGGGGATTCTTTGGTAAGAAGATTGAGAAAGTTCACCCAGGGGACTTTTGCCAACTTTTTCAACCAGCCGAGCAATCTTTCTCTGGACAAAAACATGGTCGTTTTCGGCATCAGAGATATGGAGGATGAACTTCGGCCAATGGCGATGTTCGTAGTTATGAGGTATATCTGGAACAAGATCCGCTCCCAGCTCAAAAAAAGGATGCTCTTGATCGATGAGGCCTGGTGGCTGATGCAGTCTAACGATGGCGCCTCTTTTCTTTTTGGCGTGGCCAAAAGAGCGAGAAAATACTGGCTGGGATTAACAACTATCACTCAGGACGTCGGCGACTTCCTGGGATCAAGCTACGGTTTGGCCATTGTCGCCAACTCCTCGCTCCAGCTTCTCTTGAAGCAAAGCCCGGCCATAGTCAACCAAGTCCAAAAAACTTTCAACCTGACCGAGGAGGAAAAAATGCTCCTTTTGCAATCTGGCATCGGCGAGGGAGTGTTCATCGCCGGCCAAAAACACGTTGCCATCCGCATTGTCGCTTCTTACGCCGAAGACCAAATTATTACCACTTCTCCAGAAGAAGTTTTGAAAATTAGAAGAGCTAAACAAGAATCAGAAGAGTAAATAATAAATACCATGGCAGGAGGAACTGTGCCAAAACCAGTGCCAATAAAGACTCCTCCGGCGGGGAAACCTCCTTCTTCGGGAATGGAAAAACCCGGCGCGCCGGCGCCGGACAACATTCCTTCCCCTGAAATCGAAAAACCGGGCGGGCCAAGAGCAGAAAGTCCTTCTTCTACAGAAGAGAAAGCCGAAAAAGATTTTGGTTCGGAAAAAATCGAGCGAGAAGAAACGACAGAGAGAACCGAAGAGGAGGAAGGGGAAGAAGAAGGTGAGGAAGAGGATGATGATGATGATGAGGAGGAGGAGGAATCGGACGAGGAAACCGAAACCTCTACGGGCAGCAAATACCTGGAGCTTCTGACTCCCTGGGGAATTTTTCTGATAGGCACGGCTTTGATCATTGATTTTGCCGGCATACTTTTTACCGTGCTCGACGTCGCTTACGGCCTTGGTGAAATTTTTTCCTGGATTTCAGATATCGTCGGGCTGATAGTCATCGGCGGACTGATCATGCTAAGGGCTATGATTATGGGAAAGCAGTTTAGCTCTGAAGAATATGCAGAGGGGGTAGTTGAACAGCACGCGCAGAGAAAACAAGCGGTTGAGGCGATCGGGAAAAAAACGAAACAGGCTGCCGCCAAAGCCGCCAAAGCCGCCAAAGCCGGAGGCAAAGCCGTCAAAGTCGGCGCCAGAGTCTTGAGAGTAGTTCTCGCCTTTATCGGCGAAATTGTTCCTCTTATTGGCGCTTTGCCCTTTTGGACGATTTCCGTTTACATGGAACTGACTAGTTCGCCGCCTTCAAATGAATAACAAAGCGTTTTTAATCTTTTTAATATCAATTTTGCTTTTAGGGTTCGCTCCCCAAGCCCTTGCTTTGGAAATCGTTTATCCGGACGTTCCGGGAATGGAATCTCCCCAGGAGTTTATGCCCAAGATCAAAGCCAAGATATATCCCAGCGAATACGCCGTGCCTTTGTTCGTCAAATACTTTTACGGCCTTGCTTTGATCTTAGGCTCGCTCATCGCCGGCTGTGCCATTGTCTTTGGCGGGGTCCTTTACTTGACTGCCGGCGCCAATATCGGCAGAACTGTCGCCGCCAGGGATCAGATGACTTCCGCCCTTACCGGCCTTTTGCTGCTACTCTGTTCTTTTATGCTTTTGAAAGTCATCAACCCCAGCCTGCTCTTTATGAGACTGTCTGCCGTCAGCCATCCGAGCCCTTCTATGGGTCCCTTGCCCAGCATCAATCTGGAAAAACCCGCTGTTTTCTGGGAACTGCCGATCGGCACGATCGAAATTTCGGTTATAGAAAAGATGAAACAGACCAAAGCCCCGGCCGAAGCCCTGAAAGAGGCTTCAATAATAGTGACCGAAAAAAGCCAGGAGCTTAAAGACCTTTTAGACACCTGTAAGTGCTCTCGGTTGGATTCAGAATGCGACGACGACTGCGTTGCCGCTCCTGACTGCGAGGGCACTTTTGAGGAACTCTGCCCTAAAAAAGCGCAGATCGACTCGAAACGGTTAGAACTTTCTGCCGCCCTTGAAGTTTTGAAAGCAAAACGCCTGGCAGTCATTATGGCTTT
The DNA here is from genome assembly GCA_030693425.1 of bacterium. NCBI lineage: Bacteria > bacterium. The sequence continues at coordinate 39,662 of JAUYAM010000005.1, read as the reverse complement.
GATGGCTCTGTATAAAGAATCGGGGAAGCTCGGGTTAGCCAAAAACTTTCTGGAAAACTCCCAAGGTCACGGAATCGATTTTTACACTTTCCAGAGCATTAAAGACGAAATGAACGTCGTGGTCAAAAAGATATGGGGGCCAGGTTCAGGGAGCGGTTCCTTGATTTGTTCTGGTTCTCCGAGTCCGATCAGCCTCCCTCCTGCAAGCGGATCTTGTAAACTTTCAAATGCTGGTGTGACATTCTGGTCAGTACCGAGGTTAAGCGATTTACCTACTTTTCAGGCAATAGTGGAAGCGGCCGCCGAAACTTTTCACGTTCCGCCGTCGCTCATGCTTGGAGTTATGTATGGCGAGGGAGCTTTTAATCCCGGCAGATACACTTGGACCAACGAAAATATTGAAAACTGGAGCTGCGAAGGCGGAGGAATGCCTAACTGCGATCCTAGCGTTTTTCCTTCGCAAGGAATCGTTCCTTTTCAGGCAGAGTATATATGGAATAGCCTTAAAGGCGCTGTAAATGAAGTCGCGCCCGGCAGAGTGCCAAACCCATGTAATCTTTTGGATGCAACCTTTGCTGTTGCCAAACATCTAAGCCGGGGGGCATTGGGCTCAAAAGACCCGGGCTATGACTTTACCGGCACGAGCTGTTTTGGCATACCGCTCAATGCCGGCCACAGCGTCCACACCACTGACTGCTCATGGGATCAAAGAGACTTCCAAACCGCCATTAAAGTCTGGGAAAGCGGGTATCTGGTTGACGTCTGTCTTTCTAAGACCGGGGGTTGCGCGGGAGGAGGAGGAATGGCGGCGAAATGTCCCATTGACGACCAGTGCGAACACTACCATGATTGCTTCACCGGGCCAGGCGGCTGGTGCAGCAGCCATCCGTATTGCATTTGGTCTGTAACCAACTTTTATAAATAGCGCGGCGCAGACATGAACAGATTTCTGAAAACAATAAAAATCATCTTTATCTTGGGCGGTTTGGTCCTTGTCATGGCCACGCAGGTCCGGGTAAAGAATACCGTTGCTGAAGAAAGTCGGGATCCGCTGACTTTTTACGTCCAATTAGAAGAAGACTACATTGTCAATGCCTTAGCCGATTTTGCCATGGGCGCCAGCCAGCTGTACACGTCTCTCCTTGACGATGGCTCCAGCCCAATACCGCCGGGACCGCCTCCTCCGCCGATAGGTTTCTTTAGTCTGCCGATGAATAATGCTGTCCTGACAAGCAAGTGGGCAATCCAACGAACGGCTACATACTGCCACGACGGCGTTGATTACGGACTTCACGGAAATCCAACCGGGGCCCCGATTTATAGCATAGGGCCTGGCAAGTTAGTAGGCACCGGCTATGAAACTAATTATGGCGATTGGGTAGAGATTGAACATACGTTGCCGGATAACACAAAGCTCGCCAGTTTCTATGCCCACTTAGATTCCATCTCTAGCGAAATTTCTACGGCGGCACCAGGAGCTGACATTCCTGGTCAAACGCTAATTGGCGGCATGGGTAATTCCGGAGCCGGCGGCGGAGCGCACGCCCATCTTCATTTTGCGCTCTTATTAACGCCTGAGATTCCCTACAGCGTCATCCTGTTATCACACACAGTCAATCCTCTCTGTTATCTCCCGCCGCCAGCCTACAATTACAGCGAGGGCAGTCCTGTTTATTGCACAGCTCCCGCCGACCAACTGGCCTGTAACCCCTAGACAAAACCTTAAACTAAATGGCTCCCAATGCCTTTGATCCATAGAAAAAAAATCCTTATAATCTCTCTCATCGCTTTATTTTGCGGTTTAGTTTTTGTTGATAATTACGTCCGAGGAGAAACCCCGCCCCAATATAAGGATCAGGAAAAGCCTCTCGCCTGCCCGGCAGAAAAAGAAGTGCCTGTCGGCCAGTTGTGCGACCAGTCGGTCTATACTGCCAATAAAATTCTGACCGAACTTAAAAACATGATTCTGGCGGCAAATCAAGAATACAGGGCCGGGAAAATACTGGTTACATTAAGCACGCAGTGCAAGACGGAAAACTGCGATTCTGACTGCGACCCTCGTACTGAATATGATACCTGTACGCCATTTCCGCCAACCGATTCTTGGTGCAGCAATCATGGCGGCATTGCTTTGACTGTTTCTTATGATGTTTCGAACTGGGCACAGTGTCTGGCTTGGTGCAATACGAGCATGACTTCCAGCCTACCCCTCTGTCAATACAATGCTGACGGGCCAAGGAATTGCTGGGTTAACTATGCTCCAGCTGGCGGCATTGGTAATTGTATTTGGAATACATCTAATCCGCCTTACGGCGCTTTTTGGGGCCCGCCAACAGGAACTTGCCCCGACGGGACAACCTGCTACCCGGAAGAACCTGATCAATGTCCAAGAGAGGTCTGCGACGAGGAAGATTGCACAGGCGACGCCTGCCCGTTTGCGGCAATAGATAGCGCCAATCAGTTGATTTCCAGCAGCCACGGCATTATTGTCGGAGCTTTTCAAAGACTCGTCGACATTCTCGAAAAAAGGATTACCGGCTATCCGGAAATGCCGCTTTTGGTCAAAGACGCTTCCTGGACTATTTGCGACGTCCCTATTTTAAAACTCCTCTGCCTGATTGGCGGCAAGCCGGAGCCTGAAATCTTGGCCGATCTCCTCGAAAAAAGCATAGACAATGTGCGCGATTGCCGAACCTCAAAATTTGAACTAGAATTAGAATTGCTGCAGGGAAAAACCGGAAAAATACTTTTGCCCTGCCAGGAAATAATGGGCGAAGCTATTGAAAAATGTTATCCAAATAATTACTTTTGCTGCCAGTAAAACATGACCACAAAAACAATGAGAAAAATCGTTACAGTCTCGGCTTTCTTAATAATGCTTACGGCTCTGCTGCTAGCCGGTCAGGCCTCAGGGAGAAAGCTCGAAACAGCCTATCCGGCCATGCCGTCGACCGACATCCCAACGACGACAACTACCCTTCTGCCCGTTTATTTCAGATATGTTTTTGTTTTTGCTTTGGTGTCGGCCGGAGTAATTGTCTTCGGATCAATGCTTTTTGCCGGATTCAGCTATCTGACATCCATGGGCAACCCCGCCGCCCTTAAAGACAGCTTAGACAGGATGATGTCCTCTTTTTTGGGGGCGATTATTCTCCTTTCTTCTTACCTTCTTCTCAACACTATTAACCCCAAACTGACGATTATGAATCCGTCTGGGATCAAAATCGACAGAGCCATAAAAATCTATAATGGCATCGGCGGAAACACAAATCTCAAGACGAGCGTTGCCGATCTCCTGCTCTTTGAAGGGGGAGCGATCAGCGTTCAGTTCATTGGCACTAACTCTGACGAGGTTGATATCAGAGCTTATCTAAAGCCTAATTACGACGACACCGGCGCCTGGGAGGAAGTCGAAGGCAATAACGACGACACCATCGCCTTGAGTTTGGGCGGTCCGGCCAGGTCAATCAGCATTCAATGGAAATTGCCCGGGGTCTACCTTTTTAAAGACATTGACTATGAGGACAGCTACAGGCTTTATATATCATCCCAAGGAAGCATGCCTGATTTTAATGATGAGGCCGAATCAGTAAAATTGAAGAACAGCGCTGCCAAATTCGGAAAAGCCGGAAAAGGCTTTGCCGCAGTTCTCCACTCAGACGAGAATCTTCTAGGCAGATGCAGCGTGATTCTCTCAAGCGTGAGCAATTTAGACGCCAAATACATTGGCCTAAGGCAGACATCGTCTATTACCGTATTTAAAGGAGACAGGACCCGGCCGGCGAGTTCAACTACAGACGGAGTCAAGTTTTACGACAAAGACGGAAACTCTCTCGGAAGCATTTACCGAGACATAGAGGTTAGCGAAGTGGACAGCTTGGATTTTGATAATATGATTAACAGTATCGAGATGAACGGAAACTATATTGTCATTCTTTTCAGAGACGAAGATTTTGAGGGCGGCTGCGAAACCTTCACCAGAAGTGATAGCAACCTGATCGATAATCCTATAGGCAGGTGTAGCGCCATCGCGCCCTGGCCCTGCCCTTGCATTCCTGCTTTGGGATGGTGCGCTCCCTGTCTCAGGCCCTGCGCCTCTTCCTTCATAGTTTACCCGACATTGCCCTAGGCCGGCCTGATAATCACTCTTCTGTCCGGATCCTCGCCCTTGCTTTCGGCAATAACATCTGCCCTCTGACTGAGAACTAGATGAATGATTCTTCTGTCTTGCGAAGACATCGGCAAAAGTTCTCTATCTTTTTTGGTCAAAGCGACTTCGTCGGCAGCGGTCTTGGCTAATTCCTCCAAATAGACCGCTTTTTTCTTCTTGTAATTACTGACATCGATGTCCAAGTAAAAACCGGGGCCGATCTTTTTTCGACAAATCAGCCTTAAGAGATGCTGGATTTCGCTCAAAGTCTGCCCGCCTTCTCCGATCAGCAGCTGGGGAGACTCAGTCTCCAGATTGATCCTAAAAGTGTCTTCATCGACCGTTTCCTCTTTGATTTCAACCTCGATTGTCGCCTTATCAAAGAAATTCCTGATAATCTCTTTAATTGTTTCCCGTTGTTCCCTTGAAATCATGTTTTTTGTTTAAAATATATTGCTGCAAAATCGTGAAAACTGATGTTGCCAGCCAGTAAAGCCCGAGGACCGACGGCAGCTTGGCCAAGATGAAAACCGTCAGTATCGGAAATAAAAACGTCATTTGTTTTTGCATCATTTGCGCCATTTTCTGCCCGGGATCGGAATTGCCGGCTTGGCCGGCTGGGTTCGGCATCATTAAGGATTGAACTAATTGGGCCAAACCCGCCAAGACGGCCAATAAAAAACTCGGTTGAGAAAGATTGATAATTCCTAAAAACGTCGGGCTCAAAGCCCCGGGCCTAGAGACAAAACTGTAAAGATAGTTGTTTTCCGCCCAAAGGCCTTTTAAGAAAAGCTGGTACAAGGCGATCAAAACCGGCAGTTGAATCAGAATCGGAACCAGCGAGCTGAAAGGGCTGACTTTTTCCTTTTTGAATATTTCTGAAACCACTTTTGCCTGCTCTCCGGGATTGTTTTTGTATTTTTGCTGGGCTTCTTTGATCCGGGGCTGGACTTTGGCCATCGCCTGCTGGGCCCTGAATGCCTTGGTGTTCAAGGGCCAGGTCAGGCCCTTGATGACCGCGGTGAGGATAATTACAGCCACGCCCAAATCGTGCCCGGGCAGCAGGTTGTAGATAAGGATCAGGGCGTTGAAAAGCGGCTGGTATAAAAAAACTTGGAAAAACTGGCCAAGAATATTAGAACTCATTGCTGCGGGGTCTGTTGTTTTTTAATGAGACCTGCCTGATTTAAAAGAGAAAAGATATGTTCTCCTGTCTCTTTGACGCTTTTGTCGATTGCGCCGGTTTTTGCGGCAAAAGCCACGTCTTTTCCGGGTTCAATAAGGGCTAGATTTCCCTTGACCGCCTCTCTCAGCTTTCTCTTGAGCTTGTTTCTCAAGCTGGCTTTTTTGAAACTTTTACTACCGACTACGAATCCGAAACGGCTGGTTCCCCGGCCGTTGTCAATAAACCTGATGGTCAAAAACTCGCCGCTTTTAACCATCCCTTTTTTAAAGAGGCGATCGAAATCGCTTTCTTTTTTAAGGCGGTAGAGTCTAGGAAGCATTTTTAGACGGTGAGTTTAGTTCTTTTCTTCCGGCGCCGGCGGGCAAGAATTCTTCTCCCGCCGACGGTTCTGCTTCTTATCAAAAAACCGTGGGTTCTTTTTCTCTTTTTTCTCTTTGGCTTGTAGGTAATGGACATGGCGAAAATTAATAACAAAGTTTCATCAATCAGTCTAGCAGGTTTTACTCCGCAAAACAACTCTCCGTATTAAATCATCTAAAATCTGATCACAGAAGAGGTGGTTAAATCGTTTAAAAAAAGACGTGCACGACTTGCGAGACGGGAAATTGTAGTAAAACTAATGTGCCTGTGACATAGAAAATTTAGGATCAGGAAGATTGCCAAAAATCTACGATCGTGTAAAATTCGTAAAGTCTCATTTGAAAACGATATTTCCTGAACAAAAGCTTACGAAAAATCCACGATCGTGTAAATTTGGTAAAATACCAACGAGACGCGCAGATTGCGATAATATATGACTAAGTTTGTTCTCTGTTGTTCCACCCTTTATCCACAGTTTATCAATGGATGTGGAAAACTTAATCTCTTTTTGCGTTTTTGCTTGCCAAAAGATATAATAGATCATCTCAAAACATATCTCTATAATTTACGAAAAGGTATATTCGTATAAATTCGTAATTCGTAGAATTCGTATGACGAACGAAGAACTCTGGCAAACTGTCCTTGCCCAAATTCAACTAGTCATCTCCCCGGCGAATTTCGCCACCTGGTTCAGGCAAACCTCAATTATTTCCCACGGAAACGGAGAGGTGACTATTTCCGTTCCCAACTCTTTCTCTAGGGAATGGCTGAAAAACAAATACCACAAACTGATTGCCAAAATCATCAACGATCAGGACAACGGTTTGAGGGAAATAAAATACATCGTCGGCTATTCCTCGCCGCCGACGCCTCTGGAAAAGAAAACCAATCAAGCCGTCGCCGCAGAACAACTCGATTTTCAGGAGTTGAAAGTAGACAGGGAAACCAATCTCAATCCCCGTTATCTTTTTGAAAACTTTATCGTCGGCTCTTTTAACGAGCTGGCTCACGCCGCGGCAACGGCGATCGTCAAAGACCCCGGGCGCGCCTACAATCCTTTGTTCGTCTACGGCGGAGTGGGTTTGGGCAAAACTCATCTTTTGCAGGCAATCGGCAACGAAGTCAATAAAACTCATGGCAAGAAAAACATCAAATATCTGCCCGCAGAAAGATTCACCTCGGAAATCGTCGGGGCTATCAGAAACCACCAGATCGAATCATTAAAGCAAAAATTCCAGAGGATCGATTTGTTGATTGTCGACGACGTCCAGTTTCTGGCTGGGAAAGAAAAAACCCAAGAAGAGTTTTTCCATCTCTTCAACGCTCTCTACGAAAAAGACAAGCAAATCGTTCTTTCCTCCGACCGCCCGCCAAAAGCCATTTCTTCCCTCGCCGAAAGACTGAGGTCCCGTTTCGAAGGGGGAATGATCGCCGACATTAGCCTGCCGGACCTGGAAACGAGAATCGCCATTTTGAAAACCAAGGCCTCGGAAAAGAAAATCGAGTTTAACGAAGACATTTTAAATTATATCGCCAGCAATATCCAGAAAAACATCCGCGAGCTGGAAGGAGCTTTGAACCGCTTGGCAACCCATCAAAAGATTTACGGAAAACCTCTGACTATCGAGGTGGCAAAAGAGGTGCTCGGGAGTTTTACGGTCAACCTTCCGAGAATCTCTTCTCCGAAAAAAATCGTCCAAACGGTCAGCGATTTTTACGATCTGAGAGAAAAGGAAGTTTTCGACGTCACTAGAAAAAAGGAGATAGTGAAACCGCGGCAGATAATAATGTTCTTCTTGAGGGAGGAGTTGAAATATTCTTTTCCGGCCATCGGCAGAATGTTCAAGGGCAAAGACCACACCACCGCTATCCACGCTTTTAAGAAAATCAAGGGAGAAATCGAAAGGGATGAGGATTTTTTGGAAGAAATCAGCCTGATTAGAAAAAAACTCTACGGCTTGTGATCCCCTTGGCAAAAACTGTCAAAATCCTGTGGAAAAGGGCGGGGAAACCTGATGAAATCTAGACCCAAATAAAAGGCTTTGGAAACTGAACAAATTTTAAAGAACACCTTTTTCACAGTTTTGCCCGCCTTTTTGCCAAAAGAAATAACATTTTATTAAAAGCTGTTTTACAGGAAAATCCGACGGATCAAAGACTGCCAACAACAACAACAAGTATATATTAAGTAATTTACTAAATACTATGAAGACGACCATCCTCAGAGAAAATTTAAGAGAAGGCCTCAATGCCGTCGGCAGAATCGCTCAAAAAAATCTTTCCCTGCCGATTCTAAACTCGGTTTTAATATCCTGCGAAAAAAGCTTTACCTGCTTAAAAGCCACGGACCTGGAAATGGGGATAAAATGGTGGATTCTTTCCAAAGTTGAGAAAGAAGGGAAAATCGCCTGCCCTTTAAGGATTCTTCAAGGACTGGTCGATAACCTTTCGGCGGAAAAAATAGTCTTAAAAGCAGAGGAGAAAAGAATATTGCTGGAAGCGGAAGAATTCCAAGCCCAGATCAACGGACTGGACGCGGAAGAGTTTCCCATTATTCCCGAGCCGGATTCGAAAGAGACGTTTTCCTTAAAAGCTCCGGAGTTTGTCGAGGGGCTGTCTCGGGTAGTAGAAATGGCAGCAGTTTCCCTCATCAAGCCGGAAATATCCGGAGTCTATTTCCAGTTTCTTGACAGCAACCTAAAAATGGTGGCAACCGACAGTTTCCGTTTAGCCGAAAAAACCCTTTCTCTGGGCGAAAAAATGAGCAAGGAAATCTCTTTCATCCTGCCCCAGAAAGCCTGTCGGGAGATAATCAATATTTTTGAAGACAGAGGCGGCGATTTGAAATTCTACCTTTCTTCGAATCAGATTCTTCTGGAAATGCTGATGGAGGAAACCTCCCATCCCAAAATCCAGTTTTTCTCTAGATTAATCGAAGGAGGGTACCCTGATTATCGAGAGATTATCCCGACGGAGTTCCGTTTCAGGGCCTTGGTCAAGAAAGACGTTTTCCTTCAGCGCCTCAAGGCAGTCAGCCTTTTCAGCAATAAAATCAACGAGATAAAAATCAGGGTTAAACCGGAAAAGCAGGAAATTGAGATCGAGGGACAGAATCCGGAAGTCGGCCAGTCAACTAGCGCTCTGGCAGTCAAAATCGAAAAGGGAGAGGAAATGGAAGTTTCTTTCAATTGGAGATTCTTAGTCGACGGTCTGAATCAGATCAGAGAAAAAGATTTCATTTTTGCTTTGAGCAAAGACGAAGACCCGGCGGTTTTAAGGCCGGAGCAAGATTCCAGCTACCTGTATCTGCTAATGCCTTTAAGGGTTTAGATTGTCTGTTTTCGGGAAAGGCTCTGGCAGTTCTCGGGAAAAAGCTTTTTCCATTATCTGATGAAAGATTGGGCCGGCGAAAACTATCCCCGGCTCTTTTTGCATCGGCGAGTTATCGTTATTTCCGGTCCAGACCCCAATAGAAATCGACGGGGTGTAGCCGATCGTCCAGCCGTCGCGGTAATCCTGAGTGGTGCCGGTTTTGACTGCCACCTGATAGTTCTCAAAAAACAGAGTCGATCTTGGCCCGAAAATCGGGGTCCTGGCAGCGTTGTCCGACAAGATGTCATTAATCAGGGCGGTCACTTTTGTCTCAAGAACCCGTCTGGGAGAAGTTTTGCTTTCCTCGACAATTTGCCCATCAGTGTCCTCGATTCTTAAGATGGGGGTCGGTTTTGCCCAGAGGCCGTTGTTGGCAAAGGCGCCGTAAGCAGATGTTATTTCTAGAAGTTTAACCTCATGGCCGCCGAGAACTATCGCGGGCCCAAAAGGGGATTTTAGAGTGGTAATTCCCAGATCTCTGGCAGTTTGGACGCTATCTTCTAAGCCCCCCATTTTCATGAGAACCTTGATTGAGGGGATATTCAATGACTGGGCCAGCGCCTGCCTAAGAGTGACCGCGCCTCTAAAAGTGCCGTCGTAATTCCGAGGGATGTAATCCTCTCCTCCCCAATTGCCGAAATTAGTCTGCTCATCGATGACGACGGTCTTGTCGTCAAAGCCCTTTTTAAAAGCAGTTGCATAAACGAAGGGCTTAAACGATGAGCCCGGCTGACGGCTGGCCAGAGCAACGTTGAATTGAGGTTCAAAAAGGCAGTTTTTCCCGGACAGGCAGTCTGCCGGGTAAGGATCGGCAAAAAAGTCTTTGGAGCCAACCATGGCCAATATCTGTCCGGTTCTCGGGTCGATGACAACGGCAGCGGCGTTAAAAGAACGGTTGCCCTGATTTATCTTAACTCTTTCCTCGACGATTTTTTCGGCCGCTTCCTGAAGATCCCAGTCTAAAGTCGTATAGACTTTCAACCCTTTCTCTTTTAGGAAGTTTTCGCCGTACTTTTCTTCCAAAAGGCCTTTGATCCAGATGACAAAATGGGGAGCTTTGATCGCTTGGCTGATTTTGGCGAATTTTAGAACCTCGCTTTCAGCGGCCTCTTTCGCCTCGGGAGTAATAAAATACAAATCAGCCATTCGCTGTAAGACATAGTCTCTTCTAATGAAAAGCTTTTCTTGATTGGGGCCGTAGGGAGAAAGATAGCTGGGAGCTTTGATCAGGGAGGCCAGGAGAGCGGCTTCTGCCAGAGAAAGGTCCTTGGCGTTTTTCTGAAAATAAGATTGAGCGGCGGCCTGGGCGCCATAAGCGTTCTGCCCGAAGGGAATCTGGTTCAAATAGAATTCCAGAATCTGGTCTTTGGAGTAGCGTCTTTCGAGTTCGAGGGTGAGGATTACCTCTCTGGTTTTTCTGGCTCCGGTTTTTTCCAATCCAAGATACGAGGACCTGATCAGCTGCTGGGAGATGGTCGAGGCTCCCTGAACCGGCTGGAAGATTCTCAAATCGGCCAGGATGGCCCTAGCGACTCCTTTTGGACTTATGCCGCGGTGACGGTAGAAATCAGCATCTTCGGCAGCCAGGACTGCCTCTTTAAGATAGCTGGAGATCTGCCCCAAAGGAACGATTGTCCTTTTTTCCTCGCCGTAAATTTCGTAAAGAACGATTTCTCCTTTTCTGTCATAGATTTTGGTCGATTGGTAAGTTTCTTTTTCGGTGAATTTTTCCGGGCGGGGCAGGTCCTTGGCATAGTTGATGACAAATATCAGGCCGATGGCAAAAAGAACCAGCACAGACAATGCGAAAAACTTTAGCAACGAAAAAAACCACTTCCTTTTTCTGGTTTTCCCGTAGACTTTGCGGTAGAATTTTCTCTCAGCCATAATGCTCTTGAAAAGTTGTCTGCATCCATTCTAGCTAATTTGCGGCGTAACTCAATATTGGAGAACTTTACGACAAAAACCCGGCAGGCCGGGCTTTTATCATTTTCTAAGCAGGAATTCTAGTTAAACGAAGATTGCTACTCGATCTCTTCTTCTACGTCTGAATCATCCGACTCTTCTTTCTCTTCTTCCTCTTCTTCTTCCTCCTTTTCTGCGGGCTCTTTCTCTGCGGGCTCTTCGTCGCCCTCATAATCCATGGCTCCTTCCCACTCATTCTGATTGTTCAGGATGGATGAAATCTCTTTGTCCAAAAGCATGATTTTTAATAGGTTTCTTACAGATAGGTTTTTCGGCCGACCTTTATGTTTGTTATATCTATTAGCAATTTTAGTTTTTCAAGAAATCTTGTCAATACCCCCGCTTTTCAAAATGGCAAAGGCGCCGCAAAGGGCGACTCCCAGGGCGTCGGCGATGTCGTCTGGTTTGGGAATCTCTTTCAGGCCAAGTATTTTTTTGATTTTGTTCTGGACCTCTTTTTTCTCGGCGCGGCCGTCGTTGGCCACTCTGACTTTCACCTGCAGGGGAGTGAATTCAACTAAAGGGATTTTTCTCTTTGCCGCTCCAAGAATAATCACTCCGGTGGCTCGGCTGACGGGAACAAAGGTCTTTAAGTTCCTAAAGAAGAAGACGCTTTCAATAGCGATTAACCCCGGACGGTGTTTTCTGATCAAAGCGTCCAGCTCAAGGCTGATTCTCTTGAGGCGCGCCGGAAAAGATTGAGTCGGCGAGGTTTCGATTAAGCCAAAGCCCAGGCAACTTATCTTTGACTTCTGGCCTTTTGAGACTTTGGTTTCTAAAATACCGTAACCGATAGTTGCCGTTCCCGGATCAATACCAAGAATCGTCATCTCGATTAGCTTTTAAGATTTGAATAAACGTCCTGGACGTCGCTGTTCTCGTCAAGAGAGTCAAAAAGCTTGAGAGCCTGATTTTCTGAAAGTTCGTCAGTCGGAATCTCGTCTTTGGCCACCCAGTCGGCAGAAGCAGAATCTATTTTAATATTCTCCCTTTCAAGATTTTCTTTTAAAGACTGAAGGCCGTCTCCCGACGCATAGATTTCGAGCAGGTCTCCCTGGCGCCAGATAAAGTCTTGAGCCCCGGCTTCGATCGCCTTTAGCTCCAGAGACTCCTTGTTCTTCCAGTTGTCTAGTTGGTCCTCAAGGGAAACGGCGATTACTCCTTTTCTCTCGAACATCCAGCGAACTGATCCTTCCTGGGCTAATTTTCCGCCGTATTGGGTTAAAGTTTGTTTTATTTCTCCCAAGATGCGGTTTTTATTATCGGTTATCCCTTCGATTATCAGGGCGATTCCGCCCGGGCCGTAGCCCTCGAACAAGAATTCGTTCAAGTCTTTCCCTCCCAGGCCTCCGGTCGCCTGCTTGATAGCTCGTTCAATGTTGTCATTCGGTACGTTTAAGGATTTTGCTCTTTCGACGGCGGCTTTCAGTTTCGAATTGGTTTCTGCGTTCGGGCCGGCGTCCTTGACGGCGATTGCGATCAGCCGGACCATTTTTGAGAAAATCTGCCCCCTTTTCTGGTCAGTAATATTTTTGGCATGCTTTATAGTTTTCGCGTGGCTGTGGCCTGACATATTATTTAAGAGATATCTTTTTCTATTAACCTTTTTAACATTAAAACCGTTATTCCTGAAATGGCGGCGATCAAGATTGCCAGCCCCCCGGTTTCCAAAAACGAAGAATAATTTTTCTCAGTGTTTTCGGTCTTCGTCTGAACGGCGCTCGCCGCCAGCGGTAGAGTTTTCTCAAAATCTTTTTGCGCAGTAACGTCTGGAGGTTTGTTTTCCTGATTACCCTGAGTATTTAGATTACCGGGAGTCGGCGTTTTTGTCCAGGATCAGTCATTGGAGAATCTCGCCAGAGATTGTTCGCGAACAGCCTTCTTGTAGTAAACGGTGTCGATTATCCGTTTGTCTGGGGCAGACAAGAAAATCTTTTCTTCTTGGTTGTTGAGGATAATCTTGGAATCCGGCCTTTTGACAACCAGATAGCTTTGAGGATTGATGACGGTTCCCGGCGGGAAAGAATACGTTTTCGTCTTGCCGAAAAAGTCATTGATTTGCCAGCCTGAGAGCTCAACCGGGAAGGAGTTTTGATTAAAAATCTCGATCCATTCCTCGGTTTCGTCCGGGCCTTCGGGGGATGGAAGAATTTCGTTGATAACAATGCCCGAAGGATAGGTCCGTTGACGACTGTCGTCAACAGCAGGTTTTTCGGATTTAGTTAAGGAAGTTAGAGGAAAAACGTCTTCTGCAATTTTTAATTCTTGATTCTGTTCGCTATTCTTTACTTTTGGTGTGCCGCCGGGATTTTGGCTTGTCTGCCAGTTTTGAGGATCGCTGCCACCAACCAAGGAATTAATTCTTTCCATTGTTTTATATTCGGGTTTCCCGATACCGGTAAACCAACCGCCGCTATAATCAACTTCGTCAATTATATTTGAACTGTTGTCTAAAAGTTGCAGATGTTCTCCATTATTATTTAAACCATATCCGCCCCAGCCGGTCGGAGACTGGCTGGCTTTAATACCCGGCACTGTATTGTCATCTGTTCTTTCAACAAGATAATATGATTTTGCTCCAATTATTCCGATTAGGGGTTCAACTAGGGTTTTTTCTCCTTCTTCGTATAATCCCCAGCCAGCCAAGTTAATTTCTGTGTTAGTATTATTATAAAGCTCTATCCATTCGTTATTGGCAGACGCAGTTGTGCCCATCCAGGCGATTTCATTAAAAACAACGCTCAAAGGCTGACTAGCTAAAACTTCGGCGGGCAGAAAAAGACAGACTGCCAGGAAGAGCCACATCTTGACAAAACCTTAATAGTTTATTATAATCTGGGATATTGCCTTTTCGGGTAGGGGCACCCTTCACCGGGGAGAATTTTGCTTGAAGGAGACTCCGGGTTCTGCCTGGAATCTTCCTCGGGAAAATTTGAGACTCGTGACTGGCGTCCGGGTATGCCCCTGCCCGAGGAGGTTTTATTTCGCTAGAATCAAACTTGTTTATTTTACCCTTCGCCGACCACCCTTTTGATTTCTTCAACCGTGGTCAATCCTTCGAGAACCCTGATTAGGCCGTCCTGATACATTGTTATCAGTCCTTTTTTGACGGCTAAGTTCTTGACGCTGCTGGTCGGCGGTTTAGTCTGGATAAATCTGTCCATTTCCGCGTCAATCGTCATAGTTTCGAAAACCCCCAACCTTCCGCGGTAACCGGTAAAACCGCAATCTTCGCAGCCCTTGGCAAAAGGGATTTTTGTTTCTTTGGCCAACGGCGAGATTTTGATTTCTTTCGGAAGATTCTGAAGGGACAGGTCAATTTCCTCAAGTACCTGAGAAGGGATGACTTTTAGCTCTCTGCACTTTGGGCAGACTTTTCTGACCAATCGCTGGGCGACCACCGAGTTTATCGCCGAGGCGATCGAAGGCGGCTTGACCCCTAAATCCATCAGCCTGGCGACGGTTCCGGCGGCGTCGTTGGCGTGCAAAGTGGAGAAAACCAAGTGTCCGGTCAGGGCCGCTTGCAGGGCGATGTTGGCAGTTTCCAGGTCCCTAATCTCGCCGACCAGGATTATGTCAGGATCTTGTCTGACAATAGCTCTTAACCCCGAGGCAAAGTCGTAGCCTTTATCCGGCTCGACTTGGGTTTGGGAAATGCCTTCGAGCCGATACTCGATTGGGTCTTCGATGGTAATAATCTTGACGCCCGGATTTTGGACTTCTTTCAGGAAAGCGTAGAGAGTCGTCGTTTTGCCGGATCCCGTCGGTCCGGTGACAATAATCATTCCGTTTGGCCTGGCGATTTCCCGGCGAAAAGTTTCCAGGAGGTCGTTTCTCAGGCCGAGCTGTTCAAGACTAATCAGACTTTTGGGGTTTAAGACCCTCAAAACTATTGATTCTCCGTATTCAGACGGCAGAGTCGAAGATCTGACTTCGATCTCGCAATTTGCGTCAACAATAGAAAACCGGCCATCTTGGGGTCGGTCGCTGACATTCAATTTTATTCCGGAAACCAACTTCAGGCGGGAGACTAAAGATCGGTAATCATCAAGGGAAATATTAACGAGATCCTGGAGGACGCCGTCAATTCTCAGGCGGATTTTAACCTGGTTCTCCTCGACTTCAAAATGAACATCAGAAGCGTCAAGGTCAATGGCGCCGATGAAGATTATTTCCAAAAGCTGGCTGACGTTTTTGTCCGAATACTGGGAAACGATTTTAGAAAATCCAGGAACGTTCTTAATTTTTTCCGATTGATTCGACCGAGAGATTTCGATTTTGTCGGTAATTTTTTTGGAAACAGTCATATTTGACGGATATCGACTCAATCTTAAATAAAAGCTAGAATTAATTCAGAGACAGCAGTAAAGTTCGATTTATGAAACCACTTTTCTCACTCTATCTTGGTTTAACAAATTAGTCAACGTTTTTCATGGAGACAAAAGACGAAAACCGGCTTTTAATCGTTATCGACGCCCACTCGCTAATCCATCGCGCTTATCATGCCTTGCCGCCGCTGAAAACCAAAGACGGCAGATTAGTCAACGCCGTTTACGGGTTCTTCACCGTCTTCTTTAAGGCTCTGAGGGAGTTAAGACCGGACTCTGTTGCCGTTGCCTTTGATTTGGCTGCTCCGACTTTCCGCCACCGGGCTTTTCCTGGCTATAAAGCCAAGAGAGAAAGAGCTCCAGAAGAGTTTTACTTGCAAATCCCTACGATCAAAGAGATTCTCGGAGCTTTTGGGGTGCAGATTTTTGAGAAACAGGGTTTTGAGGCCGACGATATTATCGGTACCATTGTCACCCTTGCCAAAGACAGCCCAGAGTTTCCGGATTTGAAAACCATTGTTTTGAGCAGCGACAACGATGTCCTTCAGCTCGTAGACGAAAAAGTCAGAGCATTGATTCTTAAAAAGGGCATCAGCCAGACTACCCTCTATGACGAAAAAGCAGTTCGGGAAAAATATAAGGGTCTTAGCCCGGGTCAGCTGGTTGATTTCAAGGCCCTGCGCGGAGACCCTTCGGACAACATCCCCGGGGTTTTTGGGATCGGTGAAAAGACAGCCACCGAGCTGCTCACCAGTTTTCAGAGTTTGGAAAACCTATACTCTCTCATAGAGCAGGAAGCAACCGAGGAGTTGATAAAAGCCTCGGTTTTCGAAAAACTCGTCAGCCAAAAAGAACAAGCTTTTTTGAGCAAGAAATTGGCAGAGATCTGTTGCAATGTTAAAATCGATTTCAACCTTGGAACCTGCCGCTGGAAAGATTATGATCGCCTTAAGGTTGCAGAGCATTTCCGGGATTTGCAGTTTTTCAGCCTTTTGTCAAAATTGCCGTAGCCAATTGAGTGGTATAAGATAAATAATTAGGGGCTATATGAGAAAGTACTCTCTGTACAGCATTATCTTCGGCATTTTTGCAACCTCTTTTCTGGTGGCCAGCGTTTTGATTTACTTTTCAATCACCAGCCATCAGCAAGATCTCTTCAAGGCAGGCATTGAGGAAAAGATAAAGCTGGCCGAGGCGATCAAGGAAACGGTCGGCTCTCCTTCCTGGTTTTACCGCATGTCCCTCTTGAAAGATTCGGAAAAAGGACTGATCGCCGGTCTGGCCAAATTCAAAGACGTTCGTTTCATCAGAATCGTAAAATCCACAGGAGAAATCCACCAGAGCACTCTTGAAGGCGAAATCGGCAAAAAGCTTAAAGACATAGATATTGCCAACGTCATCAAGTCGGAAAAAAGTCTGATTAGGGACGAAACTCTTCGCGGAGAAGACATCAAGGCGCTTATCTATCCGAGCTACGAAAACCAGGCGATCTGGATCGGCTTTTCTTTCAGAGAGACTCAGATTTTAATGAGCAGGCTTTTATGGCGGTATCTTTTAGTGGTCCTGCTGGCTTTATTTTTGGGAACGGGAGCGATGGTCGTCATTTTGAGAAGCGTCGTCGATCCGATCAGAGAGATTACCGCCAGTTGCGAGGACGTCAGGCGGGGAAATCTCGACGTCAGGATCAAAACCAGCCCGAGAACCGAGATTGGGGATTTGGCGGAAACTTTTAACGAAATGCTTGGAGACCTCAAGGATTCTCGCCAAAAATTGGAAGAGGCGAAAGAGGTTTTAGAAGTCAGGGTAGCGGCTAGGACCAGGGAGCTTCAGGATTTGGCCAATAGCCTTGAAGAACAGGTAAAAGCCAGGACAGAAGATCTTCAGGGAAAGATGAAAGAACTCGAAAGATTTAACCGTTTGGCAGTCGACCGCGAGCTGAAAATGGTCGATTTAAAAAAAGAAATTAAGAAATTAGAAGAGGAACTTGGCCAGCCGTTCGAGGCTAGCCGGGACAATAATTCTCAAGACAAAGCTTAATTGCCAAGAAGAAAATGAACCAAGAATTGACCTTGGAAAAAGTTAAGGAGACAAAGTGTTTTTTAATGGAGATAATTATCATCAATTTTTAATAGCGGGCAGAATGCCCGATATACCTTGCGTTATAACATGGAAAGAGAAAAAATAACTAGAGCAACAGCTCAAAAGTTCATGAATATCCCTGGAGAAGCCAGGGGGGTAACTTTAAAGGTTGACTGGGAGTTTATTTTGAAAAGGGAGGGCCGGGAAGGTTTAAAAAGATTGGAAGAAAAGATGGCAGAACTCGGGTACCCCCTGAAGTACGAAGAGATCAAAACCATGGATTTTTACCCGATAGGCCTCGACGCTCTTTCAATGGCAGCGATTGCCGAACTCTTCAATTACGATAAAAATACCTTTATTGAGATTGGCGAGACGGCGGTAAAGTTCTCAATTTTCCTGAAAGTTTTCCTTAAATACTTTGTTTCCCCGCAGCAGACAGTTGCAGAGGCGCCGAAAATGTGGAGGAAGCATTATAGCGTCGGCGACCTGAAAATAATTGAGTTTAATATGGATAGGGGCTATGCCATTCTGCGCCTGGAGAATTTTAGTCTTCATAAAATCCACTGTTATAATCTTCTAGGTTATTTTTCCAAGATTTTAGAGATGACCATGAAAGTAAAAGTAACTGCCGAAGAAAGAAAATGCACTTTTGAGGGAGACAACTACCACGAATATTTTTTGAAATGGAAATGAAGCTCCCAATCGCAGCAATCTGCGAGGGAGCTTCTCTGCAAAGTATTTATTATTTTTATTGTCGCCTTTCATCTCCGCAACAAGTTGCGGAGCATTCATCAGGCGGCCTCAGATAACCTTTTAGCGAGAAAGATTTAAAATGAACCCTTTTGACTTTAGAAGATTGGTTAGAGGAGAAGACAAAGACAAAAAGATTTCTCTTTTGTTGACGGACTTAGCGTCCTTAGAAGACTATATCAATGGTCTTTTAAATTTTTCCCCCTTGCCCATATGTTTTGTCAGTCCCTTGGGGGTAATCTTAGAGACAAACCCAGCCTTTGAAAAAGTTTCTGGTTTTCCCAGCGAAGAGATTATCGGCGAATCGGTTGAAAAGATTTTTGATAAACAAGAGGTTGCCAAATTAGCCAAAGAGACTTTTTCTAAAGGGGTGGTTGCCGCTAAAGAGCTGTCGATATTGAGAAAAGACGGCAGCGCCATAATCACTCAAGTTTTCACCAGGGTTCGTGTTGACGAGCAGTCAAGACCAATAGGCTACTTTTTAGGGCTTTTTAATTTGAGCGGCATCAAGAAAACCGAGGAGGAATTAAGAAAAGTTCAGGCAGCCCTTTTGAACATCCTTGAAGACACTGAAGAAGCAAGACGCGGGGCCGAAGAGGAAAAAGATAAGACCCAGGCGGTCATTACCAACTTCAGCGACGGCCTCCTTTTTTTTGATAAGAATCATCGATTGACACTGATAAACCCCAAGGCTGAAGACTTTTTTAAAATTAGTAAAGAAAAATTAATAGGCAAATTGGTTAAAGAGATTGCCGGTTTTCCGGAAGTAAAATCTCTGATCAATTTTCTGGGAGAGAGTATCGAGGAAGTTTTTAGGAAGGAGTTTGCCGTCACAAAAGAGATTATCTTTGAGGTTTCAGCGATACCGATGAAAAGCGGCGCCAGCGACTTGGGCGATCTGGTGGTCTTGCACGACGTCAGCAGGGAAAAGATGATCGAAAGACTCAAGACGGAATTCGTTTCCCTGGCCGCCCATCAGCTCAGAACTCCTCTTTCGGCGATAAAGTGGAGCTTGAGAATGCTTTTGGACGGCGACATCGGGGAGATTTCCAAAGAACAGAAAGACATCGTCGAGAAAACCTATCAATCGAACGAAAGAATGATCACTCTTATCAACGACCTTCTGAACCTGGCGCGGATTGAAGAGGGCAAGTACGTTATCAATCCGGTCTTGGCCGATATGGTGGAGATTTGCCAGTCGACAATCGAGTTCATCGGCAGCGATTTCAGGAATAAAGGGATAAAACTCGAATTCCTTAAGCCGGCCAAAAAACCCATTCGGGTCTTCGCTGACGAGGAAAAATTAAAGTTGGTCGTCCAAAACCTGGTAGACAACGCTTTTAAATACACACCAAAAGGAGGCAAAGTCACCGTTTCCTTGAAAGAAACGGCCAACGAAGTCAGGACAGAAGTTCAGGACACGGGCATTGGCATTGCCGACAACGAGCAAAAAAGGGTTTTTACCAAATTCTTCCGCGCCAGCGAAGCCGTCCTGACCGAGCCGGCCGGCAGCGGCCTCGGCCTTTATATGGCAAAGAATATCATCGAGAGCCACGGCGGGAAAATCGGCTTTACTTCAAAACAGAACAAGGGAACGACTTTCTATTTCACTTTGCCAAAAGCGGATTCCAAGGCTAAACAATAAAATAGCTTTTATCCTTGCCCGTTTTCTGCTATAATTAAAACAGCCATATTAAATAAGAAATCACCCCACTTTAATTTTATGAAAAAGATCTTAATCATAGAGGATGAAGAGATTATGCTGGATCTGCTGCAAAGGAAGCTGGTTGCCCGTGGCTACCAGATTTCCCTGGCGAGAGACGGGGAGGAAGGTTTGAAAAAGATGAAAGAAGAAAGGCCGGACATGGTCCTGCTGGATTTAATTATGCCCAAAATGGACGGGTTTTCGGTTATGGAAGAGATTCGAAAAGACGATAATTTAAAAAAGATTCCCCTGATCGTCATTTCCAATTCCGGCCAGCCGGTGGAGATCAGCCGGATCAAGGAATTGGGAGCTAAAGACTGGCTGATAAAGACGGAGTTTGACCCCCAGGAGTTGGCTGAAAAAGTAAAGAGTTTATTCGGGGAGTAAAGCTTAATAAGAACGTATGTTAGGGGTCGAAAATTCTTAAAAGTGGAATTAATAAAGAGTTAAATAATATGCCTAAAAAGATTCTAATTGTCGAGGATGACAAATTCTTAAGGGAGTTAATCATCAGGAAACTAACGAACGAGGGTTATCAAATTTCCGAGGCAACCGACGGCGAGAGCGGGGTCAAGGCCATCAAGTCTGAGAAACCAGACTTGGTTCTATTGGATTTGATCCTTCCCGGCATCGACGGCTTTGAGGCCCTGACCAGAATTAGGCAGGATCAAGAGACGGCCGGGATCCCGGTGATAATTCTCTCGAACCTCGGCCAGAAAGAAGACATTGAGCGGGGATTAAAGCTCGGAGCGACCGATTATCTGATCAAGGCTCATTTTGCTCCGGGGGAAATCGTTGAAAAGATCACCGCTATTCTCAAGTAGAACCTTTGGCACCCCAAAAAACTTCATAAAACAGATGATAATTTTTCTTTACGGCCAAGATAGTTTTCGGGCCAGGTTAAAGCTCAATGAAATTATTGACCAGTATCGGAAAGTCCGCCGCAGCGGACTCAATTTATTTTACTGCGATTTCCAGGAAGACGAATTTCTTGCTTTCAAAGAAAAGCTGGAAACCGTTCCGATGTTTGCCGAGAGAAAACTATTCATCTTAGAGAACGTCTTTTTGAACTCTGATTTGAGCAAGGATTTTCTGGACTACATGATCAAAAACAAACGGAATCTAGGCGACGACATCTTGGTTTTCTTTGAACCCGGGGATCTAGACCGTCGCGGCAGTCTCTTCAGCTTTCTGACGAAAACCGCTAAATTCCAGGAGTTCAAGCTGTTGGACGGGCAATCTTTAAAACAATGGCTCAAGAAAGAGGCTGAGAAACTGGGAGCTGAAATCAGCTCATCAGCCATTGAAAAACTGGTCGTTTATTTTAGCAATGATTCTTGGAGGCTTTCGAACGAGCTGAAAAAACTAGCCAGTTTTAAAAAAGGTAAAAAGATTGAGCCAGAAGACGTTGAGCTATTGGCAACGCCAGAGGTCGCGGCCAATATTTTCAAAACCATCGACGCCGTCGCTACCCAGGACCGGCGGAAAGCCCTAGAATTAACTGGCCAGCATTTTGACGAAGGGGATTCGCCGGCGTATCTTTTGGCGATGATCAATTACCAATTCCGGAATCTCTTGATAGTCAAAGACCTTTTAGAGAAAGGCAAGCCTTTAAGGAATTCCGGGCTCAATGATTTTGTTGCCAGGAAGTGCTATTTTCTCGCCCAGAAATTTGCTTTCTCGAGATTAAAGAAAATCTATTCCAAGATTCTAGAAATCGATCTGAAAATAAAAACCGGGAAAATCTCTCCCCGGCAGGGTTTAGAGCTCTTGATTTCCGAGATCTAGGTTTTAGCTTCAGATCTCTTTATCAGCTGACTGATCCTTGATTTTTTCCTCGAGGCCTTATTTTTTTTGATGACTCCTCTTTTGGCGGCTTTGTCCAGAGCTTTTGAAATTTTGGGCAGGAGGCTCTTTGCCTCAGTTGTTTTTTTCTCAGCCAAAAGCGATTCGATTTTCTTTTCGAGTTTCTTGATGTTTTCGGTGTTAATCCGGTTTTGTCTTCTTCTCCTTTGGCTCTGGCGGAAAGCCTTTTTCGCCGACTTGGTGATAGCCATAAGTTGGATTTAGCTTCAGAACTATAATAATCTATTTGGCGGTTTTGGACAAGGGTTTCTGGAGTTTCTTGATGATATCTCTGATCTTTGCCGCTCTCTCAAAATCAAGGTTGTTTGCCGCCTCTTTCATTTCTTTCTCAAGTAACTGCCGGTCGTAAATGCCCCAAAATTCGGCTTCAACCTGTTTTTCTTCTATGATGGCAAACGGCCAGTCGCGCACCGCTTTTGAGATTGCTCTCGGCGACAGCTTGTGCTCCAGGTTGTATTTTGCCTGGATTTTTCTCCTTCTTTTTATCTCTTTGATCGCCAGGCCCATAGACTTGGTGGTTTTGTCGGCGTAGAGGATAACTTTCCCTTGAAGATTCCGGGAAGCTCTGCCCATGGTTTGGATCAGGGTGTTTTGAGACCTCAGGAAACCTTCTTTGTCGGCGTCTAGGATTGCCACCAGAGAGACCTCGGGAAGATCCAAGCCTTCTCTCAACAGATTGATTCCGACTAGGACGTCGATTTCTCCCAGCCTCAGATTTTTAAGTATTTTTGGCCTTTCCAAAGTTTTGGTTTCTGAATGAAGCCAGTGGCTGCGGATTCCTTGGTCTCTGAAAAAATCGTTAAGATCTTCGGCCAGTCTTTTGGTCAGAGTGATGACCAGGGCCCTCTGTTTATGATCGACCCTACGCCTTATCTCTTCAATTAAATCCTTTATTTGGTTTTTCGTCGGCCTAATTTCTATTTCCGGCTCTAAAAGCCCGGTCGGCCTGATCAGCTGCTCGACATAATATTTTCTACCGGACTTAGCTATTTCCAAGTCGCCTGGAGTGGCCGAGACATAAGTAATCTGGGTGGCTTTGTTCTCAAACTCTTGATAGGTCAGGGGGCGGTTGTCTACAGCCGACGGCAGCCTGAAGCCGTACTCGATCAGGATTTTCTTTCTGGCTCGATCCTGGACCGACATCGCTTTTATCTGAGAGCAGGTCAGGTGGGATTCGTCGATAAAGACCAGAAAATTTGGATTGGCCAGCTGGAAATAATCCAAAAGGCTGAAAGGGGCCTGGCCGGGTTTCCGGAACTCAAGGTGCCGCGAATAGTTTTCAATGCCGTGGCAGTAGCCGGTTTCCAGCATCATCTGGAGGTCAAAGTTGGTTCTCTGATCCAGCCGTTCCGCTTCGAGGAGTTTCTTTTGCTTCTTCAAGAATTTTAATCTTTCTCCAAGCTCGAGTTTAATATTCTCTATAGCGGTTTTAAGTTTTGACTCTGGAGTTACCCAGAACTTAGCGGGGTAGAGCAGATAACTATTGGATAAGGGCTTATAATCCGATAGCAGAGAATCCTTTGAAACATAGAGGCTGTTGATCTCGTCTCTCCAGAATTCGGCCCGCAGAGTTTCTCTGCCGGTTACCAGACGAATTTCAACAATGTCTCCCCTGACTCTGAAAGCGCCCGGTTTCAAGTCGATGTCATTGCGCTGGTACTGCAGAAAAATCAGTTGCTTCAAGAAATCTTTTCTGGAAATATCCTGCCCGGGTTTTATTTCTAGAACAATGTTGCTGTAGGTTGCCGGCGAACCCAAGTTGTAGATGCAGGAAACGGAAGCGACGACAATAACTTCCTTAAAAGAAAGCAGGTCCTGGACCGCCTGATGGCGCAGCCGGTCAATTTCTTCATTGATGCTGGCGTCTTTTTCGATATAGGTATCGGTCTGGGGAATGTAAGATTCGGGCTGGTAGTAGTCGTAATAGGAAACAAAATAGTGGACAGGGCTTTTTGGGAAAAACTCTTTGAATTCCTGGTAGAGCTGGGCTGCCAGAACTTTATTCGGCTCGATGATCAAAGCCGGCCTCTGAAGGTTTTCAATCACCTTGGCCATCACATAGCTTTTGCCAGATCCGGTAACTCCCAAAAACACCTGGTGCTTGGCGCCGGCTTCAAGATTAACCGCCAATTTCTTTATTGACTGCGGTTGATCGCCGGCGGGCTTGAATGGGGAAGAGAGCTTGAAATTCACGCCCCGTAGGAAATGATTATGTTTTACGTTCATATTCTCAAAGGCCTAACCAAAAAGGAGTAATTTGTTGCATATTAGCCCTACTAGTTAATTTTGGATACGGGGTATAAAACATAATTCTAAAAAATGTTTTTATCAAGAAAACCCTTAAAAACTTTTAAATTTTGGCAAATAGAATAATAAAGGTTAAACTATTGATTACGAAAATATTTCCCGCCTGCCAAAGCCGATCCAAAATTTCGATATAAGACTAAAGAACATTTAATCTGCGCCGCGTATTATCAACTAACTTAAACCGCTCGCCCTAAAATTTTGGTTTGTTCGGCGGGCAGGTAATTTCCTACGGGGCATGGCCTAATTCAAATTATCAATTAGCAAATTGTTCGGATTTTAGATAAAATAGATAAAACAATGACATCGACATTATTTTACCAGTTTAAAAGCTTTCTTAAAAAGGTTTCACCGGCCTTTTTGCTGGATTTTTACCATTTCTTTCTGGCTTTTCTGGCAGCCTTAATTTACGGGTTTTCTTCCAGGAAGATTAAAACTATCGGCGTTACCGGCACCAGCGGAAAATCAACCGTAGTGGCGATGATGGCGGCAATCCTGGAAGAGGCAGGTTTTAAAGTCGCCTCTTTGTCCTCAATTAGATTTTGCATTGCCGGCAAAGAAGAAGTTAATAACAAACGCATGACCTTGCCCGGCCGGTTTTTTGTCCAGCAGTTTTTGAGCAGGGCGGTCAAGGCCGGCTGCCAATACGCGGTTTTAGAAATCACCTCAGAAGGAATTGCACAGCACCGGCATAGGTTCATCGGTTTTGAGGCGGTGGTTTTCACCAATCTGAGCTTGGAACACATTGAAAGCCACGGCTCTTTTGAGAAATACCGGGAAGTGAAAGGAAAACTGTTCAAGGCCTGCAGGGGCATCCACATTTTGAATTTAGATGATGAAAACATAGATTATTTCAATCGATTCAGAGCGAGGGAGAAGTGGGGATACAGTATAGAGCGTAAAGTGCAAAGCGCAAAGCGTAAAACCACAACTGAAAACTTAAAGTTTATTGAAGCGACAAATTGCGCAACGATAGATGGTCTCAGATTTTTTACGGGAAATACAGAATTTAACTTAGGGCTTCTGGGAGAGTTTAATATTTACAATGCCTTGGCCGCCATCGCCGTGGCTAGGTCCCAAGGCATAGATTTAGAAGCCTGCCGCAAGGCTCTCGAAGGATTCAAGGGCGTTCCGGGAAGAATGGAAGAAGTTATTTTCACGCCCTTTAAGGCTTTTGTGGATTATGCCATCACCCCAGTCGCTTTAGAAAAAGTTTACCAAACTCTTGTCTCTCGTCGCATACCAGATACCAGATACCAGATACCAGATACAAAGTTAATCTGCGTTCTCGGTTCTTGCGGCGGCGGCAGAGATAAATGGAAAAGGCCAGTTTTGGGCCAGATCGCCGCCAAACATTGCGGCCAAATCATTTTGACCAACGAAGACCCCTACGATGAAAATCCGCAAGAAATTGTAGATGATATCAAAAAAGGGATACAAAATACTAAATACCAGATACAAGATACAAAGGTTATTTTAGACAGGAGACAAGCGATAAGTAAGGCCTTGGGCTTAGCACAGCCAGGCGACACGGTGATAATTACCGGCAAGGGTTGCGAACCATCAATGTGCCTGGCCAATGGCAAACAAATTACCTGGGACGACCGTCAGGTAGTGAGAGAAGAGATGCGGAAGCTTCAAAAATATCAAGAGTCGTCGCTACCACTTTTGAACGGCCGTCAAAAAGTGGTATTAGAGGAGGTTGAGAAGCAGTATGAGATTCTAGAGCATAAAGCGGATTTAAAGATCAGGGTTTTCGGGAAAACCAGAGAAGATCTTTTTCAGAATGCGATGCTGGGAATGTTCGCTGCGGCCGATTATCAATCGGACGAAAACGGTGAAGTCGTCGAACGCAAAATAGAAATCGATTCGTTTGATTCAGCGACTCTTCTAGTCGATTTCCTGAGCAGAGTCATTTGCCTTTGCGAAGCCAACCAAGAAATTTATGACGGAGTTGAGTTGGCTCAGTTATCCGAAAAACGACTGGAGGGAGAATTATCTGGCAGGAAGCTAAAGCAAATGGGGGTACAAATTAAGGGGGCGACCTATCACGGTTTAGATATTCACCAGAATCAAGAAGGTTCCTGGGAGGCGACCGTTCTTTTTGACGTTTAATTAAAAAACTAAGCTAAAAATATGCCACAGATTTTTGAATTCAAATGCAACCAGTGCGATTTTGTCTTTCCGCGAGGCTGGGGAGGGGTAATGTATGTCAAAAACGAAAAGGGCGAAAAAGTAATCTGCCCCCATCCAGCCGAAGCTTTCACCATCGCTAAAGTTCTCGGCCTCGAATCGGGAGAGGTTTTTGCCTGGCTTTTGCGCGAGTCCGCCAAAATCACTCCGGAAAAGAAAGAACTGATTG
The DNA here is from genome assembly GCA_030693425.1 of bacterium. Lineage (NCBI taxonomy): Bacteria > bacterium. Next base: position 13,235 of record JAUYAM010000005.1, on the reverse strand, counting down.
ACACTCGCACCGGCTTTGATTCAAATTGCGTTTGCCTTGATTGTCTGGATCAATTTCGACTCGACATTGTTAAAGAAGGAAAAAAGTGCCCTCAGTGTGGTAGGGCAAACATCAAGACCGTTCAAGAATCAGCCGGACAAATTTGTCCCAAATGCAAAAAGGGGACGGTCGAAAAAATTGATACGGGAATAATTAGTTAGAAGATCAGAAATGCTTTCTAGAAGAGATTTAATCAAGATCACCGATTTTCTCTGGGAAATTCCCCGGTCTTTTAGGAACGACATGAAGGCACCAGCCCGTTTTTACATTTCGGAAAAATCCCTCGATGAAGTTTTTCGCGACGAATCTTTGAATCAGCTCGTCAATGGGGCGACTCTGCCAGGGATTGTCAGATACGCCTTGGCAATGCCTGACATGCATGAAGGCTATTCGGTGCCGATCGGGTTTGTCGGCGCCATGTCTTTAGATCAGGGAATTATTTCTCCTGGTGCGTGCGGTTTCGACATCAATTGCGGAATGAGGTTGTTAAAATCGCGGCTTGCCGAAAAAGAAATAAAGCCCCATTTAGACAAACTGACTGGAGAAATCCAAAAACAGGTGCCTTCTGGCCTGGGTCGAGGCGGGCAAATTAAGCTTTCTAATTCAGAAATAGACCGCATTTTGGAAGGTGGAGCTCACTATTTGGTAGAAAAGGGCTTCGGAGTTGTCCAGGACTTAGAGCATTGCGAGGCTTCGGGCAGATTGGCTTGGGCAAAAGCTAACGTCGTTTCCCAGCAGGCAAAAAGTCGCGGCCGCGACCAGGTTGGCACCCTCGGGTCGGGCAATCATTTTTTGGAACTTCAAAAAGTGGCTGAAATCTTTGACCAAAAAGCGGCGCAGGCCTTCGGGTTGTTTTTAGACCAGATAGTCATTATGGTTCATTGCGGTTCTCGGGGCCTCGGCCACCAGGTTTGCACTGACTATTTGCGGGAATTCATTCCTTTGATGGAGAATAAATACAAAATTAAAGTTCCTGACCGGGAATTCGCTTGTGTTCCTTTTAGTTCTCCAGACGGGCAGAGGTATTTCTCTGCGATGGCTTCAGCCGCCAATTTTGCCTGGGCCAACAGGCAAATGATCGCTCACTTTGTCAGAAAGGCTTGGAAAACTGTTTTTGACGATTCCCAAGATAGTTTGGAGCAGCTTTATGACGTTGCCCACAATATTATCAAGAAAGAAGAACATCAATTGAATGGTAAACAGGTGGAGTTAATTGTTCATCGCAAGGGTGCGACCCGTGCTTTTCCACCGGGCCATCCAGAGGTGCCTGAGAGGTATCGCGGAGTTGGCCAACCGGTCTTGATCCCCGGTTCCATGGGCACTGCCTCTTATATTCTTGTTGGCACAGCTGAAGGAGAGCAATCGTTTTTCTCAACCAATCACGGGGCGGGCAGAACCATGTCGCGCCACCAGGCAATGAGAACTATTACCGGCGAGCAGGTCGTCAGGGAATTAAACTCAAAAGGGATCATTGTTAAATGCCAGAGCTTGCGCGGTATTGCCGAAGAAGCGCCTTTAGCCTATAAAGACATAGATGACATTGTCGAGGTTGTCCATCAGGCCGGCCTCTCAAAAAAGGTAGCCAGGCTAGTGCCCCTGGCAGTAATTAAAGGAGAATAGAAGTTTAAGATGTTATGTTTTGGGCTTAAAACTAAAAATGGAGAAAAAGAGACTGTCAAAATCAACCAGGAAGTTTATTCGCAGGGAAAAGGCGAGAATCCGCCGGCAGGTTTTAATTTTAAAAGAACAGGAAAAACTAATCGCCGAGCTCTGTCAAAAAGTTTCTAAAGTTATTATTAAAACATGAAGACAAAAGAAATTTACAATCTGGCGATTGAGATAGGAAAAGGAGCGGATCTTCGCTCCCCAGAAACCGTAGCCAGACTCCTTTCGCGGGGAAGGGAGAAATTCGAAAAGCTATCTGAAGCGGAGAAAAAAGAGTTTGATCAAGAAGCCCTGACTAACCCCTATTCGGACACCCGGGTCTTGCATATTGCCAATGACAAAGAAGTCAAGAGAGTTTTGGTCGGTATTGATATTGAGTCGGCTGAGATCCTTCTGGCAAAAGAACTGGGAAACATTGATCTTATTATCGGCCATCATCCTTTAGGGAGGGCCTTAGCCGACCTTCATGAGGTCATGGAACTGCAGTGCGACGTTTTAAACCTTTACGGCGTACCCATCAACGTGGCCGAGGGACTGATGCGGGAAAGGATCTCTGAGGTAGCCAGAAAAGTTGGGCCGATAAATCATCAGCAAGTAGTGGACGCAGCCAGGCTCTTGGGTTTTAACCTGATGTGCTTGCATACTGTTTGTGATAATTTAGCAGCCAAGTTTCTTAAAGATAAAATTGAGACCCAGGCGCAAAGCCTAGAACGGCTGGAAGACTTGCTCAAGCTTCTGAAAGAAATTCCAGAATATCGCGAGGCGGTCAAAGTAGGAGCAGGCCCAAAGATTTTTGTCGGCAACCCCGAAAACCGATGCGGTAAAATCGCCTTGACCGAAGTGGCAGGCGGCACCGAAGGCTCACCTAAGCTATTTGAAAAAATGGCTATTGCCGGCATTGGCACGGTTGTCGGCATGCACATTTCCGAAGAGGGCAGGAAAGAAGCCGAAGCCGCCAACGTCAACGTCGTCATCGCCGGTCACATTTCCACAGACTCTTTAGGAGTTAACCTCTTTTTAGACCAGTTGCAAAAACGGGGGATCGAGATTATCCCTTGTTCGGGGCTGATCCGCGTTTCAAGAATTTAGAACAGTTGGAAAAGAAGTTTAGGCCCGCGAGAGCGGGTTTTCGATTTCTCTTTAATATCTGTTAAAATCAATGAATGGGAAAGAAAGCATATTTAATCCTGATTGCCACGGCAGTTGTTTGCGCCTGTTTTTTGCAATGGCAGGCGGCGGATTTAAATCTGGAATTTTCTTTACTGGAATCTTCTTTCGTCAACACCGCCCGGCTTTTCCGGCGGCCTGAATTTTTGCCGGATTTTAGCGTTTTCCGAAACCGACTTTCGATTGAAAAAAGTAATTGGTTGGAAGTAAACCTGGAAAAAAAAGAAGTTGCTATTTACAAGAAGGACATGCCGGAAAAGATTGTGCCGATTTTGCGTTGGGGAGATCCGATGGAATGGGGCGGCACGGCCGCCGGCTTAAACGAGGTGATTTTCAAGGCGAAAAGTAATTTTTCCAACACCGCTTTAGTTTTTATGCCATGGGCAGTGAACTTTTACGGTAAATACTACCTTCACGGCGAGCCGTACGACGCCAACGGCCAGAAATTTATTTCCGAAAATTCAGGCGGCTGTGTCCAGATGACTGACGCAGATGCCCAAGCGGTTTATGAAGAATCCACCAAAGGAATACCGGTTCTGGTGATTGACAAGAGCAACGACACTTTCCGCTATCCAAGAAAAAAGCCGGCGCCCATGCCCAAAACTGCGGCTAAAAGTTATTTGGTCGCTGACCTTGATTCCGGCTTTGTCTTTGCCGAAAAGAATATCGAAGAGAAGCTTCCCGTGGCTTCTCTGACAAAGCTGATAACCGCGACGACTCTTTCGGAAAACGCCGCTCTCAACACGTCGTTGTCGGTAAAAAAGCATATGCTCGACGCTTTCGGCTCGACCACTGGCTTGACGCCGGGCGCCCGCTTTAAAGTGGCCGAACTTTTTTATCCGCTTTTGGTTGAATCTTCAAACGACGCCGCCCTGGTCTTGTCGGCGTATTTCGGCATTGACCGGACGCTGGAGCTGATGAACGATAAAACCGCGAGGATCATGATGCCTGACAGCCGATTCGTTGACCCCCACGGCTATGACCCCGGTAATGTTTCGACGGCCAAAGACTTGTTTTATCTGGCGCGCTACGTTTCCAATAATTGGCCATTGCTTTGGAGAATCGCCAGGGGAGAAGAAGTGCGCATTTTCGGCAAAAACCGCTTTTTAAGCTTGAAAAACAAAAATCTGTTTTTCGACGAGCCGGATTTTATCGGCGGAAAAACAGGTTATATTAAGGCGTCTGATTATAACGGCCTTTTCGTTTTCCGATTTTTGACAAAGCGAGAAGTTGAACGGAGAATCGTCATTATCATTCTTGGCGCGCCGGGCCTTGAAGAAGGGGAACAAAACCTGAAACAAGAAACTCTGGCGATTATTGACTGGCTGAAGGAAAATTATTTTAATCGTCCTTAACTCCAATGAAAAACTATTCTTCCAACCGCGCTCAAAAAGGAAAAACAGCTTTCAGAACGCCAGATCGCTTTATCTATAAAAAGGCCGTCTTGAGATCCCGTTTTAAATCAAATTCCAGAGAGTATTTAAAAAAGAAGAATCCTTAAAATATGATTACCAAGTTTTTTATTTTATTGGTTTTGTTTTTCGGCTTGAGCTTCGCTTTGGACGAAATCTGGCAAAAGATTTTTACCGGCAGGAAATACCGATTTTTTCTTGTTCCGGGCGTGATAGTTCACGAATTTTCTCACGCCCTGGCTTGCCTGGTCGCCGGGGCTAAAATCCGCGAGATTAATTTGTTTTCTTCCAGCGGAGGTTATGTTGCTCACGAAGAGCCCAAACTTCCGATTTTGGGGGAAATTTTGGTTTCCCTTGCCCCGGTTTTCGGCGGCTTAGCTGCCGTTCTGGCCTTATCTTCTTTGTTTCAATTTCCTTTGCCGGTCGCTAGCGCCGGGTTTTTAAAATGGTTTGTTTTAAACTGGCTAAATTGGAAATTCTGGCTTTTCGCCTATCTTAATATCTCCATTATTATCTGCCTCGTTCCTTCTTTTCAGGATTTAAAAAACGCCAGTCTGGCGCTTTTGCTTGCTCTTGTCCTAACCTGGTTTCTAAAAGGAGGCCCTGCCCTGGGAATTTTTTTCCGCAGCTATCTTTTGACGCCTCTGTCAGCAGGGGTTGGTTTTGAAGTTTTTTTCTTGACGATATCCCTCCCTTTTTACTTTTTAAGATTACTTCTCAGGCGCTAAGCTTTTTACCATGTAGGTGTTTTTGAGACGATAGCCGAGCCTTCGGTAATAATTCCTGGCGCCGATTCCCGAAATAACCGCGATTTTCTTAAAACCCTGCTCCCGGCTGATTTTTTCCGCCTCTTTAATGAGATTTCTCCCCAAGCTTCGGTGTTGCGGGGAAGCTGCGGTTTTTTCGTTAAAGCCGATCGCCCGACCATAAGTGTGAACCTCGCGGATAATGGCCGCGTTTTTCAGCGCCGGAAAGATTGTGGGAGGTCGGACCTTCCACAGTTTGAGGCGGAGGCGCAAAAGAGCAAAAAGCTTTTGCCTTTTTTTGTCCTCGTAGCTTAAAAATATTTCTCTGCCGCCGGAAGCCGTATAATCCTGGCGGAAAAGCCTTAACTTGTCTTTTATTGAAAAGTTTCCCCTGACTTCGCGGCAGCGTATACAAGAACATTGTTTTCTTTGTTTTTTTAATTCTTGAGCGATTACCTGCCTGAGATTTGAGATTTTGCTGCCGGCGATAATCTGGGGCGAGGGGATGTCGCGGTAAATTCTGATGATGCGGCAGTAGCGGGGAATTTTCTGCTTTACCTTAACCAAAAGATCAACCAACCGGCGGTCGGTATAGGGCTTATATCGCTTTTTTAACCAAAGCCGATAAAGCGGAGCTTGCTTGACGACGACGCAAGGATAAATCTTTAAAAAGTCCGGCTGGAAATCAGGGTTATTAAACAACTCGGCAAACATCTTTTCATCCTTTTTTAAATCAGAGTCCAGAAGATTAGGCATCATATGGTAACAGATTTTAAAACAGGCGTCTTTCAAAAGTTTGGTCGCCCTAGCGGTTTCTGAAACATTGTGGCCCCGGAGATTCTTTTTAAGAACGTTATCGTCAAGGCTTTGGACTCCCAGCTCGACCCGGGTAACGCCCAATTCCCTCAATCTTTTAACCTCTTTTCCGTCGATGAAATCCGGCCGGGTTTCAACAGTGATGCCGATAATCCTGCGCTTGGCGTTTTCGTTTTTTCGCTGTTCTTTGAATAAATTTTGCCTGCCCACCGAAGCCCTTCGGTCTGAGCTCTCAGGGTCGAAGACTTTAGCGAAGGTGGAAGTTTTGCCAGCCTTCGGCTGGTCCGCCTCTGGCGGAGATTTGGGATTTGAGCCGTAATTATTTACGGCGCGAAAGCATTCTTTGACAAACCATTCCTGGTATTCTTTCGGCAAGAACGACCAGGTGCCGCCGATAATGATCAATTCTATTTTTGCGGTTGTATGGCCGGTGGCTTCCAGGGATTTTAACCTTGCTTCAACCTGAAGATAAGGGTCGAATTTGTTAGCCACGGCTCTCATGACCGCCGGCTCTCCTTGAAGATAGCTTTTTGGCAGGCCTTTTTGGTCGGGGCAGTAAAGGCAGCGTCCAGGGCAAGGCCAGGGCTTGGTTAAAACAGAAACAGAAACTATTCCCGATAACGAACGCATTTCCCTTGTGCACAAAAGCCGTTCCAGAGAGCTGTTTTTATTAACCCTTTTTTGTTTGAGTAAATCGTGATAGGTTTTAAGGAGAGCAGAGTTTTTCGGGCAGGAGAGGCGGTGTTTTTTGGCAAACCTTCTTTTTAGCAAGGCCAAGTCCGCTGGTTTTACAACCTCATTTTTAATCAAGTCTTTGACGAAACTTTCTTTTAAATCCATGGAACGAGAATTAGCCAAACAAATACTTGAAGAGACAAAAAACGATTTTAACCGGATCGCCCCGGACTTTTCCCGAACCCGCAGTCGGTTTTGGCCCGAACTGGTTACGGTGTTTCAGGGCTTTGCCAAAGATGGCAACAAAATTCTAGACATTGGCTGCGGTAACGGCCGGCTCCTGGACCTATACGCTGGTAAAGGAGTAGACTACACAGGCATTGATAACTCTTTTGCCCAGATAGAGGAAGCGAAAAAGCGCTGTCCGAATAATAGTTTTCTCGTTGCCGATGCCCTGAAATTGCCTTTTGCCGACAAATCTTTTGATAAGACTTTTAGTGTCGCCGTCCTTCACGAAATCCCTTCTTTGGAGTTCAGGAAAGCTTTTTTAAAAGAAGCGAGAAGAGTTTTAAAAGACGAAGGCCTGCTTTTTCTGACAGCCTGGGACTTAAGAGGTAGGATCGGCCTAATCTTAAAATACAGTTTTTTGAAGATAATTAAAAGATCGGGCCTTGACTGGGGAGATATTTTTATTCCCTGGGGGAGCGAAGTTCAGAGATACTACCACGTTTTCGGCAAAAGAGAAATCAGCCGGCTGGTAAAAAGCTCGGGTTTTGAGATAATAAAAACAGGCGTTGCTAGGAAGCAAGACAGATCAATGGCCAATCTTTATTTAATCGCCAAAAAACAATAATTTACGGAGAGATTTTGCCCTCGTAACTTAATTGGATAAAGTGCAGGCCTCCGGAGCCTGACATAGAGGTTCAATTCCTCTCGAGGGCATCATTCAAAATTGGCTGCCTGCCCCGTATAATCGCCATCATGACGCGAAGCTGTAAGCTTCAGGAATGAAAAGATTTATACGGGGTTCGAATCAGCCCAGGGGCACATGTGGGTTCGCCCCGTCATTCGACGGGGCGTCCGGTCGGATGACCGGACGAGTCAGCCCAGAGACACAAGCTCAATTATGGCGGCATAGAGTTAGTAATTATTGACAGAAACTACCTTTTGTTTATGATAAAGTTGAGGGGGTGCGAGATACTATTCTCTAAGGACAAATAGTTTTAGTGAAGGAGACTAAAGGTACCTTTCCTGCCATGTCCGGCGGGATCAGAAAAGACGTGCCAAATTCATCAAGACTATTTCCCCCTCAACAAAGATTCTCGGCTTTTAGACGGGGATTTTTGTTTTTTACAGATGGTTTTTATGGTAAAATGGGGTATCAATATGAAACCTCGCAACGATTTTCCATTTTACGATTATAATCCCGGAGACAAAAAACGCCTCAAAAGAATGATGGCTGAGTTCCAGAAGGGCTTTAACTTTCTTAACAGGTTTGAAGACGACCGGGTAGTTTCCATTTTCGGCTCCCATTTGGATAAGGCAGGAGAAAAGGAGTACGAGCAAGCAAGAAAGCTGGGGCGTCTTTTGGCAAAAGAAAACATCGTCGTTCTGACCGGCGGCGGGCCAGGGGCGATGGAAGCGGCCAATCGTGGGGCGGCCGAGGCGGGCGGCCGGTCCGTGGGCATTAATTTAGAGTTGGGGAAAAGCGAGCAGAAAAATGGATATGTCAAAGAAAGCATTTGCCTTCATTATCTTTTCGTCAGAAGGGTAATGCTCGCCCACGCCGCCCAGGCTTATGTGTTTTTTCCCGGAGGCTTTGGCACCTTAGACGAGTTTTTTGAGATCGCCACTCTGGTCGTCACCAAGAAAATCTATCAACAGATCCCAATCGTCCTTATCGGCAGGAGTTATTGGGACTCTTTGAAAAAGTGGCTGGAAAGAGTGCCGATGGAAAGGCACCGGGCGATTTTCAGAAAAGAATTCTTTTTTTGGAAAGTAGTTGACGACGAAAAACAGGCTTTCGAGATTTTAAAGAAGATTCCTGCCCGTTTTGCGCGCCACGAATCAGTGTGATCCCCGTTCAACGGGGGAAAGGTCGTTTAAAAAAACCATAACTTTTTAAACATGAGCTGCGGCAAATGCGAAACTCCTCAAGAAGGAGAATTAATCGGCAAAGTGACCCACTATTTTGATCGGGCCGGCGTTGCCGTTATCGATCTTCTAGAGAGCCTGAAAACAGGCGACACTATCAGGATTGTCGGCGGAGAGGTGGACTTTACCCAGAAAGTCGAGTCAATGGAAGTCGAACACCAGAAAATAGAAGTCGCCAAAAAAGGAGACTCGGTTGGCATGAAAGTGGATCAGAAAGTCAAAGACGGCTATAAGGTATATAAATTATAGATTTGTTTGCCTAATCATATGAACTTAGCGAAGGTTTTCGGCTGGCTCTTGCTTTTGGCCGGCTTGGCAATAATTATTTACGGATTGTACGCCTCATTTGGAATCTTTACCGGGAAAACAGCCGTGCCGGAGATTTTCAAATTAGACTCGGTCAAAACCGGCAAAACCCCAAAGATTTCTGCCTTCGGCGGAGAAATTGATTTGAGCGGGGTTTTGGGGTCAGAGCTTGGCCAATTTCTTCCTGCCAATTCACTGCCAAAAACCCTAAATCTGGTTGCCTGGTCTATTTTCACCGGCATTTTAATTCTCGGCGGCAGCCAAATCGCCGGCCTGGGAATTAAACTGATAAAATAATTCAGCGTCAGTTCCGCGTTTAGTTCAGCGTCAGTTCTGCGTTAAAAACCGGTGTTTCGCGAAACTGTCCGAGAATTTTGTCCAAAACTAGTACAAACCCTTTTCAATGAGAACGATCATCGACTTTCATATTCATTCCCGGTTTTCCCGAGCGACTTCAAAAGAGCTCAATTTAAGAAATCTTGCTAACTTCGCGGAGATTAAAGGAATCAAGGTTCTGGGAACGGGAGACTTTACTCATCCGATTTGGTTCAAGGAATTGAAAGAGGGATTAGAACCGGCAGAACCCGGCCTTTTTAAGGTCAAAAAACAGGTCCTCGGCAAAAACGGGGCGTCAGGGGAGGAGACCCGTTTTATTTTAACCGCGGAAATCAGCTGCATTTACAGTAAGAACAACCGGGTCAGGAGGATCCATCTGCTAATTATTTCTCCTACTTTTGAGGCCGTGGAAAAAATCAATGCCCGTCTTGAATGGATTGGAAACCTCAAAGCTGACGGCCGGCCGATTCTGGGATTGGATGCCAAGGAGCTTTTAAAAATCGTTTTGCAGACTTCTCCTGCTTCTATTGTCGTGCCGGCTCACGTTTTTACTCCCTGGTTCGCTTTATTCGGCTCTAAGTCTGGATTCGATTCGGTTGAGGAATGCTTCGAGGAATATTCAAAATATATTTTTGCCCTGGAAACCGGGATGTCGGCAGACCCTAAAATGTGCTGGAGGCTTTCTTCTCTGGATAAATACACTTTGATTTCCAACAGCGATTCGCACTCTTTGAGAAGAATCGGCCGGGAAGCCAACGTTTTTGAAGGAGAAGACTTGAGTTATCAGGAGATTATAAAGGCTATCAAAAAGACAAGCCAAAGTTTGAAATTGATCTATACTATCGAGTTCTTTCCCGAAGAGGGAAGATATCATTATGACGGCCATCGGGCCTGCGGGATTTCTTATTCCCCGGCAGAAACGAAAAAATCGGGAGGAACCTGCCCTGTGTGCGGAAAGCCTTTGACGATCGGGGTTTTGAGCAGAGTAGAGCAGTTGGCAGACAGGCCAGAAGGCATTGCTCCGGAAGGGGCCATCCCTTTCAAAAGCCTGGTGCCTTTAAAAGAGATCATCGGCGAGGCTTTGGGAGTTTTGCCCGGGGCTAAAAAAGTAGAAGAAGAGTACCAAAGCTTAATTAAAAAACTGGGGAGCGAATTTAAAATTTTGGTTGAGGCGAATCCGTCAGAATTAACATCAGCCACTTTACCCGAAGTGGTTGAAGGCATTTCCAGGGTCAGGCAGGGGAAACTAATCTTTGAGCCGGGCTTTGACGGCGTCTATGGAAAAGTCAGAATCTTCAGCCAGGGGGAGCAAAAAACAATTTCCAAGCAAAAGAGCTTATTCTGAAGGTGTTGACCCCGTACCAATTTTACGCCTTACGCTTCACGCGAAGCGCGAGTGGCGAATAGCCACATCCCGTTTCTTGGGCGCAGCGCTTCGCCCCAATTCAGGGTGCAGCTATTCGCTGCGCGCACTGAGCTAAATTATTCAGAAGTAAAATTGGTGCGGGGTTGACAAAAGTAGACGGTTGTGATAGGCTAGAAACGCCAAAGAGATCATAACTTAATCACGTTAGCCTAAAAACGAAGCGAGTTAAGCGACTCCAGGCAAACCAGGTAGTGAAGACTCGACATGCCGCTTTGCGGCAAATCAGAGATTAGCCGAGTTTCTACTACCCGGAAAGGTCGCTTTACAACATAAAGAAATCGCAAGTAGAGTCTCAAATTCTATTCACGGATTTATCTGTGCATAGATTAGTGATAATATTCGTGGTTTAAAAATATCGTGTTTCAGAAATTCAATCCCGGCGGGAGATCTTTTGAAGGAAAGCCTTTCGAAAGGAAAATGTACCAGGGAGACTGGACTTGCTCAGAGTGCGGAGGCAAAATCACCGAGCTTCCCTTTGAGCCATCACCCGACCGACCGATTTTCTGCAGAGACTGCCACTCAAAAAAGAGGCAATCATTCGGCAGATAAATTAAAAGAGAAGACGGGCTTTAAAAGGCCCGTTTTCTCTTTGGCATATTTATCATAATCGGCCGCCAATTTCAGGAATCTTGACTCGCCGTTGTTTATGTTCTAGCATGACCTAATCTTTAAAACCGCCAAGTATTGACCCCGCACCAACTTTACCAGAAAAGCATCTTGCGAAGTGCGCTTGCCGAATAGGCAAACCCTCCGTAATTGGGCGCAGCGCTTCCCCGAAGGAGTCCCGCTTACAGCGGGACCCTACGGGGCAGGCGCCCAAATTTCGTTTAGCGGCTACTTGCCCCGTATAATCCTGAAAGGATTTGTACGGGGTTCGCTGCCCGCGCTGCGCGATCTAATAATCCAGCAAAGTTGGTGCGGGGTTGACAACCTTTTTTATAAGGGTAGAATGCCATTGGCAATCATGTTGAACAAGAAGTTTTTCCTAACCAAAGAAGGGCTGGCAAGAATTAAGGATGAGTACCAGGAGCTCAAAAGGCTCAAACTCTCCAGGATCAGCAGCGAATCGCCGCGGATTTTGCATTCGGAAGACATTAATCCCGAATTTTTGGCTTTTCAGGAAGACTTGGAATTGTTAGACACGAGAATCGTCGAGCTTGAAAACATTTTAAAAAACGTCCAGCCCATAACAGCGCCGCCAAAAGAAAAGAGAGGCGTTATTGATTTGGGAGCTCAAGTTCAAGTTGAAGTCGATGGTCAAATCGATGAATTTACGATTGTTGGAACTTCGGAAACTAATCCTGATATAGGCAAAGTTTCAAACGAGTCTCCAATAGGAAAAGCACTTTTAGGTCATAAGATAGGAGAAGAAGTAGTAATTGGCTCCCCAGCGAAAGTCACTTATAAAATCGTGAAAATTAGATATCCCTCTCTGTGAATTTTTCGCAATTTCAAGAATTTCCAGTATAATTAAGACTAGGTTGCCCCTGGTTTTTAATTTTATGGCATTGAAATGAAAATAGGCATAATCGGACCAATCAATCTCCAGAAATTAAGCAAACTTACTCTGAGGCCAGCAGATTTTTTTGTTAGAAAAGCAAAAAATATAGGGAAAATTTTAGCTGAAAGCGGAAGCGAATTATGGGTAAATAGTGATAAAGGCATGTTAGCTGGAGTGGCAAGAGCTTATAGAAAGAATAATGGTAAAAAATTAGTTATTCTTTGGCCCCGAAAGGCCGAACCTTGGCCAAATGATCATGCCAGCCCATATATAAAATATGCAGATGAAATTAGAAAAGAGCTCAATTGGTTTTGGACAAATTATAATGTGGTGGCCTTGCCGGATATATGCATTTGCCTGGGACTGAGCGCAGGGGTTTTGAGTGAATTAGCCTACATTAAATGGAATTATCAATTTAAAAGAGGAAATTTGAAAAAGTTAGTTGTAATAAAAGAATTGTTGAGGGGCGGTAAATTGCCGCCAGAAATTGAGTTTGATATTAAAGGAGTTGTAACTTATATTAATAAAGCCGAAGAGTTGGGAAAAGTTTTGGAAAGCTTTTCCAAAAACTCGAACTAACCATGAGAAATATCCTTAAGTTTTTTCTAGAAATTAGTAAATTAAAGGATGTAGAAAGGAAAGGGATAACTTTCTATGGCGTGAAAAATCCTGACAGTGCCACTGACCATACTTTTCGTTCGGCAATGATGGCTTGGGTCTTTGGGGCAATGAATAAAAATCTTAATGTAGAAAAAGTAATTAAGCTGACCCTGATTCATGACATTTATAAGATTTATCTTGGCGACGCTACTCCTTATGCCGGGCTTTTACCAAAAAATAAGAAGAAAAAAGCAGAATTTGTTAAAAGATGGCGTCGTCTTTTTCAGGCCCGAAAAGAGAGAAGATATAACAAGAAATATGCGAAACAATACGAAGTCTTTAGAAAATTATTCCAAAACTTACCTCAAGAACTAAGAAAAGAAGCAGTAAGT